>JBDHXU010000009.1:0-57896 GCA_039810905.1 Cyclobacteriaceae bacterium
TTTGCAAACCCCTAATCAGCGTCATGCCGCTTAGTAATTAATTATTTAACCCGTCAACTTATTTCAGGACAAGACATTCGTTCTTCACTCTTCATTCTTCATTCTTCACTCTTCATTCTTCATTCTTCATTAATTCTTCATTTAATAATGGCTGTTAGCAGCTAGCTTCTTGGCCTTTAGCTTAGTCACCAAAACTTTGTCATACTTCAACTTGTTGTCCCAGGGTACTGACGACGCGTTCAGGATCATTCTTCCCACCCGGGCCATGAGTTGCATTGGGCGAAGCACTCTTCACTTTTCACTCTTCACTTTTCACTTCGTTCTTCCCTCCTCCGCTAAAGCTCCGGCGGGCGAAGCATTCTTCATTCCCCCGCCTCCAGCAACACCAATACCAGCACCATCTTCTCGGCCGCGGTAGCTGTGCCATCAGGCATCCACCATTCGGCCAGGGAGTGAGGATGGCCACCTTTGCCTCCCATTCCGATGGTGACAGCGGGTATACCCTTGGAGATGGGGATGTTGGAATTGGTAGAGTTGATGCCCAGCTCAGGCTTCTCACCAAAATAGGAGATAACAGATGCTGTGCGTTTCACGAGTGGGTGATCGGCAGCTGTGGCACCTGAAGGACGATACCCAGTGCGCTTGAATTGCACGGAGAGATGCGGACCCTTGCTTAGCGTCATGTTGTAATTATCGATACCCTTGCGGATGCTGTTCTGAAAGATCTTGTCTATGTCGGCGAGGCGAGTGGCATCCTCTGATCGCATGTCCACCTCCATCCATGATTCAAAGGGGATGGAATTAACAGAAGTGCCACCTCCGATGACACCCACATTAAAGCTGGTCTTGGGACCGGGTTGCGAAGTGTACTGCGTGGCCTCGCGGGTGAAATAGTCGATAGCGCGCGCCAGCGCATGATGGGTATTGCCTGTACCGAACGCACCCCACGAATGCCCGCCAGGACCTTTGACCGTCACTTTGTATCGTACCGAACCCAGAGCGCCGTTCGTGATGCCGCCAAACCCTCCTTCGCCTGCGTCCAGCGATATCCAGCTGTCGACAGTGCGGTGCTGCAACAGGTAACGCACTCCACGTAAATCGCCCGGACCTTCTTCGCCAACACTGGCAACAAACAGGACGTCATTGTTGGTAACAATGTTCGACTGGTTGAGCACCCTCACGATCTGAAGCAGCACGGCCAGACCCCTGGTGTCGTCGATGATACCGGGGGCACACAGCGTGTCGCCGTGATGTTTTACTTTTACATCTGTCTCAAGAGGAAAGACCGTATCCAGATGTGCATCCAGCACGACTGTCTTCTTTCCGCTTCTGCCTTTTCTGAGATAGAGCACATTTCCGATGGAATCGATGGTGACATCGTGAGCCCCTTCTGCGATCAGCATCTCCCTGAAGAGTTCGCCTCGCTTTTGTTCGCCGAAAGGAGGAGCAGGTATTTCGGTAAGTCGTATAAGGTCGGCAGTACACCTGCTTGCATTAGTCTGAATGAGACCTAGTGCCTGGGCAACAGGCTTCTTCTTTTGAAGGTCTGCAATTTCCTGTTGGCTGTTTTGTTTGGAGGCTTTGTTAACCTGGGAAAATGCGGGCACTGCCAGCGCCGCGAGCATACAGATGGCGGCGATATTAAAGTTTGTCGTGGTCATAAGGTGAAAGGTAGAAGAAAATTGAGATGCGGTACAAGGGTAGAAGACAGGCTGGTGATAGGCGCTCCGATGAACTGCAAGTGATGGGAGGTTCTTCGTATCTTCGACCCATAAAGCGCTATGGTATGAGAAAATATATCTCCCTGTTCGCCATCCTCATCACCTTGCTGGCAGGTGCATGCAGCAAGAGCAGTTCGGGGCCGACTTCTGCCGAAGGCAACTGGAAGTACACCACACCCGACGGCAAGGTGTCCGTTACTTTCACGCTGGTGAAGAACACTTCCGGCTCGCTGGACATCTCGAGCTACACCTATGCCAAGGATGGGGTCACCTATCTGGCCGCAGGCACGATTTCCGGCGTAAACCTTCCCGCCATCGCTTCTATCCGGATTAATGCCAACGACCCTAAGGCCGTTTATCCGTACTACATTCAGTTTACCACCGGGACGGTATCGAGTGATTTCAAACGTATCGACGTGGTTTCTGCAGAGTACTCTTATCCCGGATTGAGCGATATCAAGACATTGAGCAATATTTCGATTGGTCGTCCCTGAAACTTGCTGCTATTTCTTGTAATTCAGGATACGCGTTCACTAACTTAACCAAAACCAATTCCTTACATGCATTCCCTGTTTTGGGTGATATGGCTCCTGGTGTGGCAAACAAATGTGCCCTACAAGCCTAACGATGAGTTTCACATTGAGGTGGACCTGCAGCTGAAAGATAAACCTCCAACCGATCAAACGACTATTGAGTTTGCTGACACAAGAGTTGAAAGAAAGCACTCTAACCAGACCGGGCCTTTGCCATTCCTGACACTTCATCTTAAAGTCATCAAGCTCAAAGAAGGTGAAATAAGAATCAGGGGGATCAATAACAAAGGAAACGTGGTCCTGACCAAGAAGGCTGTAGCCGGCGAAAGTTACAGGCTTACACTCGGCTATGTTGATGACCTGAAAGATCGGGTGACTCCCTACGAGTTCTTCCTTTATTTCCTGGATGATAAAAAACATGAATTAAGCCAGGTGCACATACTGGTAACTGATGACGGTACTTTTCTTGTCAACGACGAGAAAAGGGGCAAGTTTTGAGCCGGACGGCAAACTCAATTCTAGGTAAGTGAATTACCTGCACCTTGGTGGGCCATCATTCAGGCTCATTTGCCGGTTAACACCTGGTCATTCAACTTGCTGTTAACGTATGTTTTTAATGAGACTCAATCTCGTACCTTCGTGACCCTGATTTTATCCATATGCGCAGTATTTCTATTGTTATCATTTTTGCTACTGTGGTATCTGGCGTGCTGGCCCAAGGCCAACCTGACGCAGCCAGAATACAGTTGAAGATCAGGAAGTTGAATGTGCTGGCGTCAGTGCTCTACGTGGCTGCTCATCCCGACGATGAAAACACGCGTGCCATCGCCTACATGGCCAATGACAAGCTGGCCGCCACGGCCTATCTGTCAATGACAAGAGGCGACGGAGGGCAAAACCTGATCGGACCGG
The DNA here is from genome assembly GCA_039810905.1 of Cyclobacteriaceae bacterium. GTDB lineage: Bacteria > Bacteroidota > Bacteroidia > Cytophagales > Cyclobacteriaceae > ELB16-189. Next base: position 3,167 of record JBDHXU010000009.1, read on the forward strand.
AGATCAGGGATTTGCTGGGGCTCATCCGTACACAGGAGCTGCTGGCTGCCAGGAGAATTGACGGAGGGCAACAGTTCTTTACGCGCGCCAATGACTTTGGATTTTCCAAAAGTGCAGCCGAGACATTCAAGCTGTGGGGTAAGGATACAATTCTGTCCGACGTAGTTCGAATATACCGCATGTTCCAACCCGATATTATACTCACCCGCTTCCCGCCGGACGAACGTGCCGGGCACGGACAGCATACTGCATCTGCCGTGCTGGCACAGGAAGCATTTGATGCAGCAGCCCGTGCCGACTTTCAGCCTGATCGGATGAGAGGTCTTGATACATGGCAGGCAAAGCGGCTGCTCACGAACATTGGCAGATGGTGGAATCCGGACCTGAGTGAAAACACACCGGGAGTGGTCACCGTTAACATGGGCACTTACAACGCACTCCTGGGGAAGTCCTATTCAGAGATTGCTGCCGAAAGTCGTTCCCAGCACAAGAGCCAGGGTTTTGGTTCGTCGGGCAGGAGGGGCGATTCGCCCGAATTCTTTGAGATGGCCAAAGGCGAAAAGGCGGACAAAGACTTGTTTGAAGGAATCAATACCACATGGACCCGTTTGCCGGGGGGTGAGAAGGTTCAGCCACTGGTAGACAAGGCCTTGAAGGAGTTTAATCCCGAAAAGCCAGAGGCTTCTATTCCTAACCTGATTGCCATACGGCGACAGATCGATGCTTTGCCTGCCTCTGTCTGGAAGGAAAGGAAAATGAAAGAAGTAACTCAACTCATTGCCGACTGTGCCGGCTTCTTCTTTGAAGTTACTGCGGACCAGCCCTGGGTAACGCCCGGAGATCCCGTCACCAGCACTTATGAAGTAGTGAACCGGTCAGGTGCGCCTGTCAAACTGCTGGAAATTGTAGCACATGAATTATCCATGGATACAACCATGAGCCTGCAGCTGACCAACAACAAGTTGTTCAATCTCAAGACAAGAAAACCACTCACCGCAAAACAATATTCAGATCCTTACTGGTTGCGTGAAGAACATTCACAGGGATTGTTCAAGGTGCGCTATCCAACCATGATCGGTAAACCTGAGAACGGTCCCGCTATTGAAATCCACTATGTCATCGATGTGATGGGTGAGCGTATCATGATGTCGGCGCCGCTGATCTACAAGTGGACGGATCCTGTTAAGGGCGAGTTGTCGAGACCGTTCGAAATTGTGCCGCCCGTGTTTGTCAACTGGGCACAAAAGGTTTACATCTTCAAGGACAATTCTCCCCGAACCATCAGCCTGTTGGTGAAATCATCCTCATCCAGGTCATTATCCGGTGTGGTGCGACCGAAGCTGCCTGAAGGATGGAAATCTGAGCCTGCAGAAGCGGCTGTCATGTTGCAGAAGCGTGGCGATGAAAGGAAGGTGGACTTTACGGTGTACCCGGCATCAGCAGAAGGATCATATGACCTGATGGCGGAAGGTGTGTTCGACGGAAAGAATTTTCACCATGCTGTGCAGACGATTGTATATGATCATATACCCTTCCAAACGCTGCTGCCTGTCTCACAATCCACGGGTGTCAGACTTGACGTAAAGAAGGTGGGTCAGGTGATAGGATACATTCGCGGTGCGGGTGATGAAGTGCCGCAGGCCCTGCGCGATATGGGTTATGAGGTCTGGGAAATGAAAGATGAGGAAGTAACACCTGTGAATCTCAGGAAGGTCGATGCAGTGGTGCTCGGGGTGCGTGCGCTCAACACCAACGAAAGGATCCGGCATTATATGCCCGACCTCCTCCAATTTGTCAAAGACGGCGGCACAATGATCGTGCAATACAATACAGCCAACGATTTTGAAATCGACAAGGACAAGTTCTCACCTTATCCGTTGAATGTTTCGAGGGACCGTGTGACGGAAGAGAATAGTGAAGTACGTTTTCTGAAGCCCGATCATCCTCTGCTGAACTATCCCAACAAAATCACAGCGAAAGATTTTGAAGGGTGGGTGCAGGAAAGAGGTTTGTATTTCCCAGACAAGTGGGATCCTGCCTATGAAGCATTGTTGTCCATTAATGATATGGGAGAATCTCCGAAGAACGGAAGCCTGCTCGTGGCGAAATACGGGAACGGTCACTACGTTTATACAGGACTGTCTTTCTTCCGGGAACTGCCAGAAGGTGTGGCAGGTGCTTATAAACTGTTTGCCAATTTGACCAGCCTGGGCAAGTCCGATAAACCTCAAAATCAGAAAGTTAAGCCTAAGAAATGAGCGCTGATCAAGAGACTGAAAAGCCGCCCGTCTTCCGCAGCTGGGCAGGTTGGTACTGGACCGTACTGCTGATCATGGCAGTGCAGTTGATCATCTATTGCTGGATCACTTTCTCTTACTAGATGAACGCAGTCGACTGGATTGTTCTCTTCGGCACACTGGGCACCATCGTGTTGTATGGTGTGATGAAGACCCGTGGAACCCGAAACATGGAAGCCTACCTGCTCGGGAGCAAGAGCCTGCCGTGGTGGACAGTCTGTCTCTCCATCATGGCCACGCAGGCCAGCGCCATCACCTTCCTTTCCACTACAGGTCAGGGTTACGAAGATGGCATGCGGTTCCTGCAGTTCTATTTTGGCCTCCCTGTTGCGATGATCATCCTGTCGGTAACAGCAGTGCCCCTGTACCACAAACTGAAAGTCTTCACGGCTTATGAGTACCTTGAGACGCGATTTGATCTGAAGACACGCTCGCTGGCTGCATTCTATTTTCTGATGCTCAGGGGTGTATCAGTTGGAATAACCATTTATGCACCTTCGCTGATCCTTTCCACTATCCTGGGTTGGAATATCAATTTGACAACAGTGCTGATAGGGTCGCTGGTGATGGTCTACGTGGTTTCAGGAGGCACCAAGGCAGTAAGCGTCACGCAGAAATACCAGCTCACCATCATCATGACGGGCATGGTCTTGACAGGATTGATCGCTTTCTGGAAGCTGCCAGGAAATGTATCGTTCTCCGATGCTTTCAGATTTGCAGGTGAAACCGGCAAACTCAACCTGATCAACCTGTCCTTCAACCTGGAAGACCGTTACAATATCTGGTCAGGGCTTATCGGCGGACTTTTCCTATTCCTGTCTTATTTCGGCGCCGATCAGTCTCAGGTGGGCAGATACCTTTCCGGAAGTTCGATCACCGAAAGCAGGCTCGGGCTCATCTTCAACGGCATACTCAAGATTCCCATGCAGTTCATCATCCTCTATATCGGGTTGATGATCTTCGTCTTCTATCAATTCTATCAACCACCATTGATTCACAATGTGTCGCTGAGGGATAAGGTCGTTATGGCTGGAGCGGAAGCCAGGGTGAAGGAACTGGAAGCGGAATACGATGGTGTTTTCCTGGAAAGGAGGACAGCTGCCGAAGGGCTGATGCAGGCCATACAGGGGAAGGATGCATCTGCTATTCAGACTCAGAAGGAATCCTTAAAGCAGGCCCAGCAGAAAGAGAATGAGTTGAGAAACGACATGAAGGACTTGGTTAAAAAGGAATTGCCGGGTCAGAACCCTATGGACAAGGATTATGTATTCATTCACTTTGTCATGTCTTATCTGCCGCACGGCCTCATCGGCTTGCTTCTCGCAGTGGTATTTTCAGCGGCCATGTCATCGATGGCATCGGAATTGAATGCGCTTGCGTCAACCACTACAGTAGATATCTATCGCCGGTCTATGCGGCCTGGGCAGAGCGACGAACATTATGTGTCCGCCTCACGCTGGATGACGATAGGGTGGTGTGTCTTCGCCATTGTGTTCGCATCTTTGGCCAACCAGGCCGAGAACCTGATTCAATTCGTGAACATTGTTGGATCACTCTGGTACGGAACGATCCTGGGGATTTTCCTCTCGGCATTCTATCTGAAATACCTTCGGTCCAACGCCGTTTTTTGGGGAGCTATTTTTGCCGAGTTGATTATTTTATACCTCTACTTCTTTACCAAGGTCGCATTCCTGCTCTACAATATCATTGGCTGTGTGGCTGTGGTAGCGCTGGCTACCCTGTTCCAGCTCATGGAGGGCAAAAAAAAGCGTCCCGCCGTTTAGCAGGACGCCTTTGTTCCGCGAAAGCGGATAATATTACTTGAGGCCTTTCAGCAACTCATCGTTCATCTTCACATAGTCCTGGTTGCCGGCCTTGGAGGCAGCAGCCTTGGAAGCGTTGGCACTGGTCGTAGCACCGGCCTTGTCGCCCATAGCCTTCTGGATACGTGCCTTCTGATAGGACATCCAGTAGAAGTCAGGGTTGGCGTCAGCAGCCTTGCTTACCCACTCGAGGGCTTGCTTCATGTCCTTACCATTTTCGAAGTAGTACACACCGGCAGCAAAAAGGTTATTGGGATTCACTTTGGTGTTGGCTTCGATGGACTTCATCACTTTGGAATCGAAGTCTACAGTGAGGGGAATTTTCACGCTAGTATTTTCCCATGCGAGCTGGATGTTGGCAGTCTTGCTGTTCTCTGCAAGGTCGGAGATCTCTATGGTGAAAGTCTCCACCTTTTCGGTGAGTTTGTCGGCCTTCACCGTAACACGAGCCTGATCGTTGGCTTGCTTGTAGGCGGTCATATCGCCACCGATGCTTGCATCCTTATAGAAGATGACGGTCCACTCGGTAGCGCCGGGGATGGTGAGCAGGAGGTAAGTGCCCTTGGGAACATCAGATGTACCGACTTTCACGTCGTCGCCGAAAGTTACTTTCGTTCCGGCGTTGGCCCCTGTGCGCCAGATTTGTCCGTATTGAACGAGGTATTCCGTGCCTGGTCCGAAGATCTTGCGTCCTTTAGCTTTCGGGCGGGAATATTCAACTTTCACGTCAGTAAGACCTACTACAGTGGTCACCGAGGCGCCCGGGCTGGCGGCAGGCGTAATAACCTGTGCCTGCGCAGCAAAGCCGGCGATGAGAAAGAGGATAAATAGCTTTTTCATGTGCTTGATTTGGTTTGTTATAAGCGGGGCCTAAATTAGGCACGTTTGAATGAGTCCACAAGAGGCATTCACGATCATATTAATAGACACTTGCAATTCGGCCCGTTATTTGAAGCAGATTTGCTGGATTTACAATTCATTAACATTTGAAGACGCCTAAAGAATTCTTCCGGCAAGATGACGTGGTGGCAGTAGCCAGGCGATTGCTTGGAAAATATCTTTTCACACAAGTCAGTGGACGGGTCACTGCAGGCATGATTGTAGAAACGGAGGCCTATTCGCCAAAAGAGAGAGGGTCGCATGCCTTTGGTTACCGGCGCACCAAGCGCAACGAGCAGATGTATTCAGAAGGAGGAAGTTCCTACGTATACCTCTGTTACGGGATACACCATATGTTCAATGTTGTCACCAATGTTACGGATATTCCCGACGCGGTGTTGATAAGGGCGCTTGAGCCGGTGGAAGGTCAGGCCACCATGATGCGGCGACTCCAGGCTCGAACGGAAAACAGGTTAACCTCTGGACCTGGAAAGCTGGCCAAAGCTATGGCGATAGACCTTCGCATGAATGGTGCAAGCCTGCAGTCGAAGAGTGTCTGGATTGAAGAAGGTGCACCTGTCGCAGCAAAACAGATTTCAATGGGACCCAGGATTGGAATAGACTATGCAGGTGAAGATGCATTGCTCCCATGGAGATTCGTGCTGAAAGGAAATGTATGGGTCAGCAGGTAAGTATTAACTTTGCCGTGTCCATGCGTTTGAAGTATACCGTTTTTTGCCTCCTTCTGATGATGGGAGGTACACTCCTTAGGGCACAACAGCCCGTCAGTCAGAAGTCCTTCCGTCTTATCAATTCAGGGAAAGATGAGCGCGCACCCGTCATCAGCCCTGATGGCAAAGTGCTTTATTGGACCGTGGCCAACCATCCAGATAATGTCGGAGGCATCAGGGATTTGGGAGACATCTGGTATTCAGTATGGACAGGTGAGGAGTGGTCCCTGCCGCTGCATGGCGGTAAGGCTATCAATAACGAAGGCTACAATGCGGTGGCGGGGTTTTCACATGATGGCGAGCGGATGTTCCTCATGAGCCATTACCAAAAAGGCGCAACGTCGGCTGCAGGCACCCAGGGCATCGCCATTTCTATGAAGACTGCTGATGGATGGTCGGCTCCCGAAAATATTCACATTCCGTATTTCCTCAACCGCAGCAAAGAATCCGACGGCTTCCTGTCCACCACTGTTGAAGCGCTGGTGTTCTCGGCTGATTCCTACAGCACTATTGGTGTGGAAGATATTTATGTCTGCCTTTTGCGGGATGGTCAGTGGTCAGAACCAAAGAACCTCGGCAGGAAGATCAATACGCCACTCCAGGAACTATCCCCATCGCTGAGCGCGGATGGAAAGTTTCTATTCTTTGCCTCCAATGGCAGGAAGGGGTACGGGAGTTTTGATATCTACTATTCGGAAAGACTCGATGATACATGGCAGAACTGGTCCGAGCCTGTCAACATGGGAGCGAGCGTGAACACGGAAAGCAAGGAGCTGTTTTACCGAACCTACCCGGCTCAGCGTTTTGCTCTTTTTACGAGTACCCACGACAGCGACGGATACGGGGACATCAAGTTCTACCGGCCGCCTGACGATCTGAAAGATTCACTCTTCAACCAGCTCCCCGACACATTGGTGAAGATGGTGGAGATCAAGCGCGACAAACCCATTACCGGTGATGAAAAGATCTTTACAGTGTTTGGCAAGGTTACAGACACGCGAAAAGGACAACCCCTGCGGGCCACCCTTAGTTTTCATTCAGACTCTACTTACACCGTGGTGGCCGGCCCTGACGGAAAATACACCATCCGGATTCCGTCGGTGAATGAGTACTCGTTGCGGGTAGAGGCCAGTGGCTTTGTCGGCAACTTTGAAAAGCTGGATGTAAGAACGTATGAGCTGAAGGCACTCGAGATGAACTTCAAGCTTCAGCCTATAGAGGTGGGAGCGACGGTCAATCTCAAAAGTGTGCTCTTTCAGCAAAGCACGTCCAATCTGCTGCCCGAGTCCCACGATGAACTCGATCTTGTAGTCTCTTTCCTGCAGGTCAATCCCAAAGTGGAAATTCTGCTCTCAGGTCATACTGACAACCGCGGCAACCCCCAGCAAAATCAGAAGCTTTCCCAGAAAAGAGTGGAGACGGTCAAGGCTTATCTGGTCTCCAAGGGCATTAATGCCAAACGCATCACCGGCAAAGGATTCGGCGGCAGCAAACCCATCGCCGCCAACGACACCGAAGAAACCAGACGGCTTAACAGGAGGGTGGAGTTTACGATTGTGAAAGACTAGATCATAGTTTCTTGTTCCTGGTTTCTTGTTCCTGGTTGCGTCAACTTGAAACCAGAAACCTGGAACCAGAAACCACCTAGAATCCCTTCGCATTATCATCTCCTCTCAAGCCATCAGCGCCGCCTTCAAGTTTACCGTCCTTTCTGACGAGAATGGAGTTGACACGACCGATGGCTGGACGTTCCGTTAACTTATGGCCCATGGCGACGAGTTTGAGGGAATCTTTTTTGGATAATGCTCCTTTCTCTTCCACCACCACATCAGGCATCCACTGACTGTGGATTCTCTTTGAGTTGACTGCTTCCTGCATACCCATACCATGTTCTGCGACATTGAGAATGACCTGGAATACGGTGGTGATAATGGTGCTGCCTCCAGGTGAGCCCACTACCATCAATAGTTTGCCACCCTTCTCCACGATAGTGGGCGACATGGCACTAAGCATGCGTTTGTTCGGTTCGATTTTGTTGGCTTCGCCCCCGAGGACACCAAATATGTTGGGCACACCCGGCTTGGAGCTGAAGTCATCCATCTCGTCGTTAAGGAAGAATCCTGAACCCGCCACCACTACCTTGTTCCCAAACCAGAGGTTAATAGTGGTGGTGATGGCTACTGCATTTCCTTTGGGATCAACAACTGAGAAGTGCGTAGTTTCTTCTGATTCATACCCTGGCACTTTACCGGGACGAATACTGTCGGATGGAGTGGCCTTGTCAGGATCAAAGGAGGCCATCCTTTGTGTGAGGTATTGTTCATCGGTGAGTTCTGCGATCGGCACCTTGTAGAAGTCCGGGTCACCGAGGTACTTGCTGCGGTCGGCATAGACACGGCGTTCTGCTTCCACCATGGCGTGTATGGTCTTCGGCGAATTGAAGCCCCAGTCTTTAAGCGGATAATGCTCCACGCTTTTCAGAAGCTGAATCACGCATACTCCGCCGCTGGATGAGGGCGGCATGGAGATGATCTTGAGGTCTTTGTAACTACCGGTCACAGGATCACGCCAGGTCGACTTGTAGTTCTTCAGATCTTCGGTGGTGATGAGGCCCTTGCCTCTCTTCATTTCTGCGACAATGTCATCTGCTGTCTTGCCTTCATAAAAACCGGCACGACCGTTGTCACGAATCCGTTCGAGTGTATGGCCAAGGTCGATCCAGCGGATGGTATCACCGGGTTTCCAGTTTTCGCGGATGAGCCAGTCGGGCTTTACTGTGTTGTATTGAATCAGGTCTTTCTGTACTTCGTTAAGCCACTTTGCTTCGCGTTCGGTAATGGGATATCCATTCAGTGCGATATCTATGGCAGGCTGAACAAGTTGAGCCCATGGCATTGTGCCATATTTGGTATGAGCTTCAACCATGCCATCAACAGAACCAGGTACACCAGAGGCGAGGTGTCCGGCAGTGCTGAGTCCCTGTACAACATTTCCATCCTTATCAAGGTACATGTTTGTCGTAGCTGCCGCAGGGGCTTTCTCGCGGAAGTCGAGTGCGGCTGTAGTCCCGTCATTCATCCTTACCACCATAAACCCGCCGCCGCCGATATTTCCGGCAGCTGGGTGTGTTACCGCCAACGCAAACTGAACCGCAATCGCGGCATCCACAGCGTTGCCTCCCTTCTTCATGATGTCCACACCTACCTGTGAAGCGAGCGGATGAGAGGATGAAACCATCGCCGAGTCGGCGATCAGGCCGACAGCCGGTTCATGTTTGGACTTACAGGAAAGTATCAGGATGGGCAACAGCAGAATAAGAAGACGCTTCATGGAGATTCTTTTTGGTATTTAACTGTAATTCTATTATTTACACGCAAAGTAACATGAGCCTTCGAAAAGAAAAAGCTGCACGCCTCAAGCTGGCCGTTCTGGATCATACCCTCAAGTTGATAGGGAAGAAGCCTTATGATGATTTGTACGTAGAGGACATTTGCACGAAAGTGAAGATATCGAAGGTGACGCTCTTCAAGTATTTTCCCACCAAGGAAGATATTCTTGCTTACTATCTGCGAATCTGGTGCCTGCGCCGTGTGGTTGAACTGAAAGACAAGCCAAGAGAAGGTCTGCAGGGAGTCTATTACTTGTTTGACAAGCTCTCTGAGGATATGGAGACACACCCCGGAATCATCCTGAGCCTGGTGGCTTACCTTGCCAATCCGAAGCGGCCGGTTAAACCCTTTCCCGTCAAGGCTGAAGAGAAGCGACTGCTCTATCCCGGAGTGGCAGATATCCAAAACCTCGACATCCTGTCCATGGATCAGCTCTTTGAGAAATTTGCCCTTGAGGCCATATTCAGGAAGGAGATCACGAAGACGGCCTCTACACGCGATCTCACTAACCTGTTGATCAGTGTCTTCTACGGATCAGTGCTTACGGCGCAGATCAATCAGATCAGTCCGCTGCGGATTTTTATGAGAAGAAATGTCGAATCGGTATTGAAAGGGCTTCAGTAAGACTAACCCTTCATTTTGACGGACTTCACGCCCTGCTTTTCAAAAAGTCTCACACGAATCCTGCCTACCTGAATCTTGTTATGCCATTTGCTATCCTTGTACCACGTGTGATGATAGCGCGGTTTGACCACCTTCATGCTATGATAGGTGCGATCCGTGGCGCTGCAGGAGGCCATAAGGAAAAGCGCGAATGCGATGAAGAAGGGCTTCATTGATATGATGAACGACGAAAATAGCCAATTGTTTATATTATTGACCCCAATTATCATAAGTTAAATCCATGAAACCGTGAGTACAGTGACCACCAAATCATTCATTCTTCTGGCTGCATGCCTCGCGTCGACCTTAGTTGCCGCTCAAACTCTGACTGTCAAGGACGGAATGATCTCTTCCATTCAGTGGGGAGGGAAGACTCATGATCTCAACAGGCCTCTGGTGTCCTTCATGATAAATGAAGACTGGAGCAGTTCTGTCAAAAGCTCTGCTGTTACTGTAACATGGGAGGCATCGAAGGACAAACGGGCAGCCGGTGTTGTAGTCTTCAGGAATACTTCCAGGGATACCATCAGGTTGCACAATATTGTTCCTTTTGCTCCGGACCCAGGCGATGTGTATATCACGGGCAAAGGAAAACACCGGCTGTCAAGAACACATTTGTTCAGGCCGGGTAGAATTCCGGTAAATGTGATCGTTCCTGATAATGCGTGGGAACTTGGGTATGCAGCGGTCACACTGGCAGAAGGCAAAAATGCATTTGGGTTGACCCGCAGGGATGAAAACAGCATCACCAAAGGGACCAGGAAACGATTTGAAACCATTCTTGCTCCGGGAGGCAGCGTCGCTTATTGGCTCTATGCTGAGACTTATTCCGGAAGCTGGCAGCAGGGAGTCAGGATTTGTTTCCAGGATCGCATGCTTTATGACCTCGAGACATTTGACAACAGCATGTATGAGCGTCCTGACTTGTCCTGGATTCGTAAAGCCTATGTCATGCACCTCATGGCCGCATGGGACAAGGACTACTATGATATGGCAACAGGTCAGTTCAACTGGAAGAAGTTCGTGCAGCATGGCAAATCGCTCTATGGCGGTGATGATGTGATCTGTTTGTGGCCAACATGGCCGACGCTTGGCATGGATGAAAGGAATCAATTTGACATGTACAGAGACCTTCCTGGAGGCATGCCAGCATTGCGTGCGCAGGCGGATACGCTAAGGAAATATGGTGCGAAGTTCTTCATCGCTTACAACCCGTGGGATGAAAGTACGCGCAAGGAGGGCCATCTGCAGGGACTTGCTTATTTGATTAAAGAGACCTCTGCAGATGGCGTTGTGCTGGACACCAAGGGCGAATCTTCGCGTGAGCTTCAGCAGGCGGCGGACAAGGTGAAGCCCGGGGTGATCATGTACAGTGAGGGGATGGCCGTGCCCAAAGACATGCCCGGCATCGTTTCAGGCCGGGTGCATGATGCACTGGTTTATCCTCCCATGTTAAATCTGAATAAGCTGATCAGGCCTGACTTTGCCATTTTCAGGGTAGCGTTGGTCTTCAAAGAACCCATCCGCAGGGAATATGCTACGGCGTTCTTTAATGGCTACGGTACAGAGATCAACCAATTTATGCCAGGTCATCCTGAGTATGAGGACGAGCAGTACAAATTCTTTGGGAGAACAACCATGATCCTCAGAGAGAATTCTGACAACTTCCTCAGCAGGGACTTTGTTCCCCTCACTGAATCGAAACCCGACAGCATCTGGGTGAACCGTTGGCCTGCAGGCAGGAAGACCTTGTACACAGCATTCTCGCTGAAGCCTGGCGGTTATAGGGGACAACTCTTTGAAGTTCAGGACAGGAAAGATCATCATTGGGTAGACTTATGGCATCACGAGCCACTATCGCTTGTTCAGCATGAGGGGAAAGCATTTGTCCACTGCAATATCGATGCCTTTAATATCTCGGACCTCGGAACCAATAATGAAGGTGCAGTGATTTGCATCGCCGAGTTGCCAGAAATGTTGTCCTCCACGATAAAAGATACGTTTCTCGAAGTGGATGCCCGCGAAGGATCAAGCATCCGGATATGGGCCGGCCTTCCTGACTACAGCCGCAAGCCACTCGAACTGAAGCCTGGGAAGCACACGGTGGATATCTGGAAAGAATGGGACCGATATGAAGGGAAGATTGTAGTGCAACTGATGGACGGGACAACCTTGCTGGATGAAAACGTTCTCATGGTCAAACCGGGAGAAGCGAGGTTGGTTTCGGTAACCAAGAAGACAGCGCCAATGAAGCAGGCGCCTGCAGGAATGATTCGCATCCCTGCAGGGAGATTTACCATGAAGACTACCCACGGAGAGGGGACCATTCCCTATCCTCACGACAGCCAGGAGGCCTCCGACATGCCGTCATTATTTATGGATAAGTTTCCCGTGACCAATAGTGACTTCAAGCTCTTTCTGGACAAGACTGGATATCGCCCATCTGACACCACCAACTTTCTAAAACATTGGAAGAATGGTAAGATACCGGCAGGGCAGGAGAGATTCCCTGTTGTCTACATCTCGCTTGAGGATGCAAACGCTTACGCAGCCTGGGCTGGAAAAAGGCTGCCTACCGAACGCGAGTGGCAATATGCCGCGCAGACCGAGAAGATGAATGAATGGCCCTGGCCTCAACCCGCGCCAGTAAAGAGGAAAGAACAGTGGGTCACAGAAAACCTGACGGTTTCCACTCTGGAAGGAATTGATAAACGCAACTGCAACCTGGGGGATGGGAAGCCATATGCTGTAGGGAAGTTTCCAAGGGGAGCCAATCCTTTTGGACTCCAGGACCTGGTTGGATGCGTATGGCAGTTGACTAACGATGTTTATGAAAATGGCAGCTACCGGTACATCATGATGAAGGGCGGGAGCTATTTCAAACCCTCTTCCAGTTGGTGGTATGTGCAGGGAGGCCCGAGGGAGCTCCATTACCGGCAATACCTGCTGCGGGTGTCGCCCGGGTTTGAGCGAAACTCCACTGTTGGGTTCAGGTGCGTTGCTGATTATTGATTTTGAAAATTGATTCATTATCAATAGTTTAGCAGGCTTTGATTAATTTTTTAATCTAATCTATATGAGAGCTATTTGGAAGGGTCATATTCGGTTCTCGTTGGTCACCATCCCCATCAGGGTTTACAACGCCATTGATGCCGGTCAGACGATCAGTTTCAATTTACTGTCGAAAGATGGGCATAACCAGGTCAGTTATGAGAAGAAAGACAAAGTAACGGGACAGGTACTAAAGCAGGAGGACATCGTTCGGGGGTATCAATATGAACCCGGGCAGTTCGTCATCATCGATGAAGAAGATTTTTCAAAGGTGAGGTTGAAGAGCACACGCGTAATTGACATCGAGGGATTCGTGATGGCCAATGAAGTTCATCCCACCTTGTTTGATGCACCTTATTACATCGGACCTGATGGTGATGTGGCTGCCAAGACGTACGCTCTGCTGGCCAAGACACTTAAAGAATCAGGGAAGGTTGGAGTGGGCCGGGTAGTGTTGCGCGACCGCGAAACAGTGGTGTTGCTTTCTCCGGAAAAGAATGGCATCCTGATGTACAAGCTCCGCTATCCCAATGAAGTAAAGAAGATAAGTGAAGTGCCACAATTACTTGAAGATGTGCAGGTTGATAAGGAGCAGATAAAGATGGCCAAGATGCTGGTTGACAGCATGTCAAAGCAATTTGTGGACATTGAGATGAAGGACAACTACCAGGATGCCTTGCGCAGCATGATCCAGGCAAAGATTGAAGGCAAGGAAGTGGTGACGGTCCAGGAAGAAGAAGCGCCTGTTGTTGACATCATGACCGCTCTAAAGGCAAGCATTGAGAAGGCCAAGAAGCCGATGGAGAAGGCGAAAGGTGCCGCGGCCAAGGAATCCAAGAAGACAACTAAGGAGACGAAGAAGCGCAAGGCAAGCTAAATCAAAATCAGCTTGCTGGTAACGACCACAAATTCCCCTAAATTTGTGGTATGGCCAAAGTGGTAAAATTCCCGGTTCAGCCTCCGGAGAAGTTTGGATTCAAACCCGTCCGAAAACGGAGGGATGAGAAGCCACCACGTCATGGGCAACTCAATCTTTTTGGCGGCGCCAGGGTTGTAAAACTCAATCAGATAAGCACCTTTGAGGAGGCCCTCTTGTTGGATGAGCAGGGTGATGAAAAGGCTGCCAATCTTTATAAACAGGCCATCAAGGAGGGAGATAGTGTTGCAGATGCTTATTGCAATCTCGGCATTCTGGAATCCAGAAAGCATCACTTTGCAAAGGCCATCGATTGCTTTACCCTTTCCCTGAAAGAAGATCCCAGGCACTTTGAATCACACTATAATCTGGCTAACCTGTATGCAGAAGTAGGTAATCTTCCGCTGGCCAAGGTTCACTATCAAATGTCTATTGAAATTGAGCCGGAGTTCCCAAACAGCTACTTCAACCTGGGGCTCACGTTGGCAATGAACAAAGAAGTGGATGCTGCCATCTTCGTGCTGACCGAATACAAGCGTCTTGTTCCGCAGGAAGATCTTACTCAGGTGGATGAACTGATTGAAAACCTGGCCAGAACCGTCCGCTAGTAAGCAATCAAATTGAAACCCGTATTCCTTACCGTTCCTGCCATAATCAAGCGGGAAGCTGTCTCGTCATTGCTGCTGGTTCTCTTCCTTCTTGTCTCACAGGTGACGCAAGCACAAGCACCTGTTATCGATGCAACAAAGATTGACGCCCATGCAGGAGTCAGGTTCATCGGGCCATGGTACTTATATTGGAACCAGCTACTTACACCGGCGGATTCCCTGCCCTCAGCCTATGAAGAAGTCAATGCGGGCAGATGGAACAAAGATGACCGGCATCCGGCATTGGGCGTGGGGACATATTCGACTACTGTCATTCTACCCCTGGGACACAAGGGACTATCCATTCTGTTTCCTGCGATTAATTCGGCCGGTAAGGTATGGCTCAATGGGCAACTGGTAGCGGAAAAGGGTGTGGTGAGCCGTCAACCTGAAGAATACCGCCCCGATCTCTCAGGTGCTTTGGTAGCAGTGCCGGATGGAGTGGATAAGGTTCATCTCATGGTGCAGGTTGCCAACTTTTCCGGGACGGAAGGCGGATTCATTGTACCAGAACTTGGGCAAACCACATCCATTTTGGCAGACATCAGTGAAAGTAATGGCATAGAGAATTTCTTTGCCGGCAGTCTCGTGGCCATGTTCTTCTACCAGCTTATTCTTTACTTTCTCTATCAGCGCGGCAAGCCCCATCTTTGGCTGGCGATGATCTGTCTTGGGGTAGCCCTAAGGGCCATGATCACCCATGGCGGATCATTCCTGCTACCTGAACTGTTTCCATCGGTGTCCTGGGACTTCTGGAAGAAAGTGGAATTCGGAAGTGTATACCTGATCGTGGCACTTTTCCCGCTTTACATCTATCACCTTTTTGAAAAACATGCTCCAAAGTGGCCGATATGGGTCTTTCTTGGGATCACAGGTGTGTTGATGGTCTTTGTTGCGGCCACCAATCTCAACATCTATGGATTGCTGCTGGATGTAAGTCATGCGGGACTGGTGTTGGGGTTTATCTATGCCGTCTATTCTATTGCTGCAGCCTGGAGGCATGGCAACAACGATGCGCGAACTATTCTAATGGGTGTGCTCGCAGCCTTCCCGTTCATTATGATGGAGATCCTGAAGAATTCGCCTCTAGTGCATCTCAGTTTCATTCACTTCACCTATCTGGTTGAGATCGGGGTGCTGGTCTTTCTCGTGTTCCAGGTATATCTGCTGGCAGAACATTATGCCCGCTCTTACCGCAGTCTCGAAGTGATCAATCAGGATCTCGAAAAGGTGGTCACTACCCGCACGTCCGAACTTACCAGCGCCAACGCAGTCAAGGACAAATTACTGTCGGTGATGTCGCATGACATCAAAAGCCCATTACTGGCGTTGAAAGGTATTGTGAAACTGTTTAGCCAGGGCGCTGTAGACAAGGATGAATTCCAAAAGATCAGCTCAAGACTGGAGCGCGATCTGAATGCCACAAGTATCCTGGTGGAGAACATCCTGTACTGGACAGCCAGCCAGATGAAAGGGATCAAGCTTCACCTGGAGTATTTTGATCTGAAAGATCTCGTGGAAAAGAATATACAACTTTTCCAGAGCCTGGAGCAGGAGAAGAAGTTGGTGATTACTCATAACCTGGCTTCTGGGCAGGAGATCAAAACCGATCCTAATATCCTCGATCTCGTAATCCGCAACTTGTTGTCCAACGCCATCAAGTTTACAGGAGAAGGAGGGAAGATCGAAATCCTCGCCGATATCCAGCCTAGAAAACTTACCGTACATGTGAAGGACAATGGTGTTGGGATGAGCAGTGAAACACTTCAGTCCGTATTCACCGCCACCCGCTCAAGCAGTTCGTCAGGTACGGCCATGGAGACTGGCACCGGGCTGGGACTCTCACTCTGCCGCGATTATTTGCAAAAGGCAGGCGGTGCACTGACTGTGGAAAGTGTGGAAGGTAAAGGAAGTACGTTCACCTTTGAGGTGCCGATAGAGACTTAACCAAATAATTTCTTGAAGAACCCCTTCTTGGAAGAGGCCTCGGCTATTTGGTCAAGGGCAGTGCGGAGCCGCACCAGTGAAGCCTCATCTTTGACGATATAATCGTCGGCGCCAGCATTCTTGGCTTCTTCACGGATTTTCTCGTCCGTGGCAGTAGTGTAATAGATAACCGGAATGGAGCGGTGTTTCTTCTTAATCTGCCTGAGGTATTCCATTCCGGTCTTGCCTTTGGGGAAATAATGATCAAGAACGATGGCAAAAGGCTTTGTTTCGAGCTCTGCCATCATCGCATCCGGAGTGTCAAATGTTTTTACCTGGTAGTTGCCCAGCATCTGTTCAAAGTGTACCTGCAACATCTTTTGGTGAGCAGGATTGTCTTCAACGATAAAAACAAGTTTCGGTGTGTTCATGGAGATTGTTCAGTACAAATTTATCGATTTGATGGATGGCCGTCAAGAAGAGTATGGTTATAGCGACCAAAGAGTCACGTAGAAGAGTATCACGCGGTAGATCTCCAGTGACACTTTCAGCACACCCATCATCAGCACTGTCTTGATTAGCAACATGAGACCGCTTTGCAGGTAAAATGTGTGACTGGCCCGCAGGAGGAAGTAGGAATTGGTAGTGATGAATATCCCGGTCAGGATATTTTCGTCAAGAAGTCCGCCAAGGCCGAATACGGATACAATCAAAGTCAGCAGCAACGCGTTGATGACAAGGTTGAAGCATACCAGTTCCACTGCAAATCCTACGTGGTCTGTAAAATACCTGTTTCTGGAGCGATAGAGTGCATTAAGGGGTAGGGAAGAAAGCACCACGAAAACAATGACCAGCATCTTCGCCAAACCGGTAGTCTTCTGGTCATAGATCAGCGAAAAAGACTGGACGTCATGGATCTCCAGAGCCCGCATTTTCAACGCAACAGCGTTTGCTGCATACTTACCGTGGAGTGAATTCAACTGTGTCTTGAGGGAGGCGTTGAAGAGTTGAATGGTGCGGAAGAGGAAATAAATCAGGTTCAGTACAAAGAACACAGATAGGGGTCGAAGGTATTTCACTCTTCTTCCATCCGCGACTTCCCTTGATATGAAGCCCGGATTCTTGATCATGAGCCAAAGCGTCCTTATGAATTTGCTGTCGGCAAAAGTGATGGCGATAACAATGCTGGACAAAAAGGTCTTGAACGACTTATCCTGGGGAAGAAGAACCTTCTCTCCACACAGGTTGCAGTAGTACCCGGTGAACTGGTTACCGCAGTTCTTGCAGGTTTGAGCGGGCAGCGCTGAAGTTGGAGAAGGTTCTGGCTTCACGGCAGCAAAGGTAAGGGGGATTGCCTATTGCCCGATTCCTGATCATTGATTGCCGGTACGGGAATTCATTTCAGCTTCACCAGCTTGAGCGCCCGGTTTCTGAAGGCTGCACTGGCATAGGGGAGTTGGTCTTCCACGACAAGCTTCAGTTCCCTCATCAGGTCTCCGTTGGTACGGGCAATGCCAACGAGGACCGTCATGGAAAAAACCCGGACAGCTATGGTTTCTTTCTTGTCCTCGAGAAAACGGAAGCAGACTTTGGCTAAACTTCCATGCAAGGGTTTGGGGATTTCTACGAACTGGAGCAGCCGCACAATGTTGCGCTTGACGGCCACCGGCAGGTCAGGCTGTTCCAAAAGGGATACCAGCCGTTTCAGGTGGGGCATCACCAGGGTGGGGTTTTTCTCCACGCAGACCGAAAGGGGCCAGGAAGCCCTCTGAGTAATACGGTAGGGTCCGTTGAGGAACACCTGAACAAGCTCGCTGAACCGGCCCGGGCTTTGTCCAACCCACGAAACCACCGCGTCGCGCGTAGAACGGGAATAGTCCTTAAGTATGGTCTTTCTGAGGTCCACTGGCTTGCGATGCTTATGGCCCTGGAGCCAACAGCCAATAGTCAAATGCCGGTAGCTCCAATGCCGAAGTATTAGTTAATATGTCACAATTTAATCGACTGATAATTAGGTTATTTATCCTATCTATCATAATTTCACTTTCCCTTAACCAAAACAGTATAGCCATGACGGTATTTTTTGCTGTGGTTTCCTTTCTGGCGTTTCAGATTGCCCGTGGAATACTCTACCTCTATCTGAGAGATGAGCGCAGATCCAGGCAATTGCTGGAAGATGGAATTCAGTCCTTATTTTAATCCAAGCGCTTTATCTATTTCAGGCATAATCCGCCTGGGCCGGTCTGTTGATGGGTCCAGAAGACACCAAGTGGTTGCTGCCATGACCAGCACCTGCTGGCTGCCTTTCCTTTGAATCCAAACATGCCTGGTTGAGCGAACGCCACCTGCGGAAGGATCCACCCAGGTGAATGCTTCAAGCTGATCCCCTGGAAGGGCGGAGGATTTATAATCAATTTCATGTCTCAGCACCACCCATTTGCAGGCGGCTTGCAACGCAGGGTCCACCGTCTTCCAGTGGGCGTCTGAAGCGTCCTGTACCCATTGAAGATAGACGACATTATTCACGTGCCCCAGCGCGTCAATGTGATCGGGCCTGACCTCGATGTCCATGCGGAAGACAAAACGGTCTGTGGGAATGCCTTTCATCATCTAACCCTGCGGGCAGCGTCCATGAATTTTTCTTTCACCTTTCTGCGGAACCACGTGGGTGCAAGCCGTTTAAGCCGCCACATCTTTCGTGCACCTTCAGGCAGAATGATGTAGAGTTCTCCCTTTCCTGCCCTGTGCAGAATCTCCTGGGCCACAGGTTTGGGTTCTAGCCCTGAGCGGTCAAGGAAGAATTGGGTTGTCTTGCGTACCCACTCTCCACCGCGAACGCTTTCCGCTATGTTGGTCTTGAAATAGGAGGGCTGAATGACACTGACGCGCACATTATGGTCCATCAACTCTCCATAGAGGGTTTCGCTGATGGCAACAACTGCTGCCTTGGTCATATTGTAGGCACCCATGGTAGGCGCGCAGGAGATGGCCGCAAAGCTGGCGGTATTTAGAATATGTCCCGACTTCTGCCTTTTGAAAGCGGGAATGAAATGATGGCATCCATACACCACGCTCATTTGGTTGACCCGAACCATCCACTCCCAGTTGTCCAACGAGTATTCCTCAAATAATCCGCCGTCGCCAACGCCCGCATTATTGAACAACAGGTCAATGCCGCCGGCCTTGGCGAGGAACTCCTTTGCAACTGCGCTATAGGCCTCCCGGTCGGACACATCTAGGTGGAATGGTAGAGTGGTGGCACCAAGCTTCTGCAATTCTGTCAATGCCGACATCAGTTTCTCCTTATTCATATCAGCAATCCCGAGCGTCCAGCCGTCGGCGGCAAGTTCTATGCACAAAGCCTTTCCTAACCCCGACGCCGCACCCGTAACAAAGGCGCGCTTACCTGGATATTGTTGTGAAAGAACATAGGTCATTGGAGATGGCTTATTTGTGATTACTGATTACCTATTGGGTTCAACATTCAGAATTCCTTGTTCAAAATTCGACATTCAATTTCTATTTGCCTTGTCCGGCAACCTACATTCCACTCTCCACAGCTTTGGCTCCCCTCACGGCAAGGTCTCTGATCACATGAATAAGGCTCCCGAACCGCGCATCCTTGCTATGTCCCTGCTTCCATCGTGCGTAGATCTGTTGGGCAATAACAGCGTTCTTGAACAATCCAAACGCGTAGAAGAACGAGATGTTCCTGACCGTTCTGCCAGATTGCTCTTCATAACGCGTCACAACTTCCTTCCGTGTGAGATTCCCCGGAAGCCATGAGATATTGAATACCCTGGCGAGGTTGCCTTCATCAGCCTCTACCCAATAGGCGAGACTGGCGCCAAGATCCATGCGAGAGTCGCCTACGGTTGACATCTCCCAGTCCAGGACACCTACAATTTCTGTAAGCTTGTGTGGGTTGAGCACTACATTGTCGTACTTGTAATCATTATGCAGAAAAGAAGGCGCTTCTTCTGCAGGCATGTTTATTGCAAGCCATGCAATGAGTTCATTCATCTGGGGAATCTGATCTGTCTCGGCAGCCTGGTAGCGCTTCGTCCATCCTTCGACCTGTCGGCGGATATATCCTTCAGGCTTGCCCAGTTGATCAAGACCTGTTGTGTGAATATCCAGTTGATGCAACCGCGCCAGGTTATCGACTAAAGCCTCGGAGATATCTTTCATTTGGGTTGGATGCATGGACTGCAATCCAAGTGAATTGGGTCGAAGTATGATGCCATGGAGGCGCTCCATGATATAGAAGGAGGCTCCAATGATTTCAGAATCTTCGCAGTAAGCCACAGGCCTTGGTACCTGTTTGTAATGAGGCCGCAATAATGACAAGACCTTGAATTCGCGGCCCATGTCGTGGGCCGACTTGATTGCAGCGCCAAACGGTGGCCGTCTTAGAATAAATTCACCCTTTGAAGAGGAGAGAAGGTATGTGAGGTTGGAATAGCCGCCGGGAAACTGTTGCTGACTGTGAATGGGGTCAACCGGAATTTCATTTTTCTTCAACCAGTCGTTCAGCGCAGCGAGATTGATTTCCTCACCGGCACGTACTGCCGCTGGCTGATCTTCTGAAAAGGCGCTCACGTGCGGGAGGAATTCTTCTTTTTGATATCCAGACCGTATTGTTTTAAGATGCCGCGAGCCAGGCTTTGCTTGTGAACTTCATCGGCGCCATCCCAAATTCTTGCACCACGCTCATGTTGGTAGATTGTAGCCAGCATGGTGCCGTCGGTTAGACCGAGACCGCCATGAACCTGTATAGCGCGGTCCAGCACCTTGAGCATCATGTTGGCAGTATGGAATTTGATGCCGGCAATGTCATAGCGTGCAGCCGGAGCTCCTTCGCGGTCAATCTTGGCAGCAGTCCGTAAGACCAACAATCGCGCTGCATCTATTTCAACCCTGCTTTCCGCGATGAATCCCTGGATGAATTGCTTCTCACCGAGTACCACATCCTCTTCAATCTCCCTGAGCGTGGCATAGCGGCACATCAGATCAAAAGCCTTTTCGGCAATACCAATCCACCGCATGCAATGGTGAATCCTGCCAGGTCCAAGACGCTCTTGCGCAAGTCTGAATCCCATTCCTTCCTCGCCGATGAGGTTAGTGACAGGTACCCTGCAGTTCTCCAGCCTGATTTCAGAATGGCTGGCCCAACCGCCGCCTGTTTCTCCGAAGATGGGAATCTTGCGGATATGTTTGTATCCAGGCGTATCAAGCGGCATGAGGATCATGCTGGCGCGCTTGTGCGGTACTTCATCGGGATTTGTGACCGCCATTACGATGGCAAATGTTGCACCTTCGGCGCTTGAAGTAAACCACTTGTGGCCATTCAGGACATAGTGGCCTCCGTCTTTCACCGCTGTTGTTGCCAGACGGGTGGGATTGGATCCTGCGAACTCAGGCTCTGTCATGGCGAAGCAGCTTCTGATCCTTCCTTCCAGCATAGGATGGAGAAATGCTTCCTTCTGTGCTTTTGTGCCGAACCTGCTCAGCAATTCCATATTGCCGATGTCCGGTGCCTGGCAGTTGAAGGTGTAGTGGCCATAGAAGGGCGCGCGTGCCAGCGCTTCACTGATCTGTCCAAATTCGCAGAGCGTAAGGCCCATGCCTCCTTCGTCTTTGGGCACATGCAATCCCCACAGTCCAAGCTTTCTCACTTTTTCACGCTTCTCATCCAGGATTCTGTAGGTCTCTTCCGCGGACCGCTGATAATGACCTGCCTCCAGTGGCAGAATCTCTTCCTTGATGAAGCTCTTCACCAGCGGAAGAATCTTCTCGAGTCGTTCGGTGCTAAATACTTTTTCCATGAGAATTTCAGATTCCAGATTTCAATTGACCATTACTTCAACATTCAAAATTCATCTGTTAGACATTCAACATTCTGCATTCTATACCGTCGTTCCTCCATCCGCATAATACAACCCTCCGGTACAATAGTCTGAATCATCGGAGGCAAGGAACAGCGCGAGGCTGGCAATTTCCTCCGGTGTGCCCATGCGTCCCATGGGGACCATTTTCATAAACTTCTTCAATATGTTTTCATCCTGCCACAGGGCCTGAGAGAACTTTGTTTTGATGAGCCCGGGGCAGATGGCATTCACCCTGATATTATCGGGACCCCACTCTTTGGCAAGTACACGCGTGAGCATGTTAAGAGCAGCCTTCGAAACAGAATAGATGCCAAGACCCGGATCAGGTGTGTGACCTGCAATGGAGCTCATGTTGATAACAGAGCCACCATTTTTTTTCAGGTGGGGATAGGCGGCCCTGCACAATTCAAAAGGTGCTTTAACATTCACACCCATGATCTTGTCATAGGCCCACTCTTCCGTCTGCACTACCGGGCCGAATGAAGGATTGGCTGCTGCGTTGTTTACCAGTATATGCAGTGCGCCATAAGCTTTAACAGTGTCCTCTACCAGTTGACGGCAGGCCAACACATCGCCTGCATTGGCGGGTAACGCAGTGCAATGACCGCCTGACTGCCTTATCCTGTCAGCAACGGATTCTATATCTGCAGGCTTCCTGGAATTGATAACGACTTTGGCACCCTGGGCAGCGAACAATACGGCAATGGATTCTCCAATTCCCTTGCTGGCGCCGGTGATGAGCGCCACTTTGTCTTTAAGTCGCTGTTCCATTATTGGATTGCTTTGAGTCCTGACTTCTTCAATTGCGCGTTCAGTGCTGGCAAGCTCTTTTCCTTCCACTGCTTCCACGTGGGCATAAGCCGGTTGTATTCACCTTCAAGCTGGCCAACAGCAGCTTTCGCCTGGGCTGTAGGTGGTAAGTCTGCATCTTCAAGGGTCGAGAAGAGGGAAGCGAGAGAGAAATCGAGCCAACCCAGCGTTGGATCGGAACTACCCCAGCTGAATCTCGCGAGCTTCTGCAGTTGCTGATCCGCATCATCAAGAGATTTAATCACAGTACCCTTTGCGGAAGCTTTGCGGTCCCCAACCTGGCTTCTGATGGATTGAATTTCTTTCACAGCCGCCACCACACTCTTACGGGCATTGTAACATTTTGATGCGAGGTCGTATTGCAGCTGCAAATCTGCGGTGGATGTAGTAACCCGCGGATCCATCCGTACTGTCAGGGATTGTGTCTGCACGTTGCCATCAACGGTGAGCTTCACCTGATAGGTGCCGGGCATGAGCCATGGCGCCGTTGCTTCAGGCGCAGTATTCATATACGTTGCAGAAATCGGGTAGGAGGGCTCAACATCCAGAGGCGTCAACCGGATGTCCCATAAGAAGCGGTGAGACCCTGCCCTGGCAGAGAGAATTTGCTGCGGGCGAATCCAGTAAAGCGGAATATTCACTTCCGGAATGGCATAAGGCTGATCCTGGCTTGAATATTTTCTCAACACCGTGCCGGCATTATCCAGAATCTCCAGTGTGACATTCTTTGCATCAGACTTGAGGTAATAGTTGATTATTGCACCATCGGGAGGATTCTGCCCTGCCGGTTCTTCCGGAGGCAGCGGCGTGTCGGGCCACATGTTCCATCTTACCCTCCAAGCTGATTGCGGCTTGTAGAGTGTGAAAACCGAAGCGGCTACACTGGTATTGACTTGTCTCAGCGGTGTGATGTCATCCAGAATCCAGAAAGAACGGCCGTGCGTCCCGATTACAACGTCATCATCTTTGATCACCAGGTCGCGGATGGACGTGGCCGGCATATTCAACTTGAGCGATTGCCAATTTTCACCATCGTCAAAGGAAACATGTACGGACTTTTCTGATCCGGCGAATAGCAGACCCGGCCGCATGGGATCCTCTTTCACGGTGTTGATCGGTGAGTCGGGAAGGCCTTTCACGATCTCCTGCCAGGTCTTGCCGCCATCGCGTGTGCGGAAGATGTGAGGTTTCATGTCGTCGAGGCGGATGGCGTTGACAGCTGCATACGCAGTATTGACGTCTGTATGACTGGCCTCCATAATGCTCACCTTCATCCATGATGTGATGGCAGGCGGCGTCACGTTTCTCCATGTCTTCCCTCCATCGCCGGTGACCTGGATGTAACCGTCGTCAGTACCTGCCCAGATGGTATTAATATCCTTATAGGAAGGTGCAATGGTATAGACTACACCACGCCTGGGCATGGTCTTCATGTTGGGATTCTTGTAAACGCCGATGTTGTCAGGAACATCCCATGCTTCCCTTGTCAGGTCAGGACTGATAACCTCCCATGAATTGCCGCCATTTGTTGTCTTGAAAATCACATTGCCGGAAAAATAAAGGGTATGAGGATCGATGGGAGAGAAAAGCACAGGCGCCGTGCGGATGAAACGATACTTACCTGTCCTTACAGCTTCGGGCGAAATGTTTTGCACCTGACCTGTACGCTTGTCATAGCGTGTGATCTTTCCGCCATAAACGATATTGGGATCGAGTGGATCGGCAGCCACATAGCCGTACTCTTCAACACCTACCGGATGCCACTCAGTGATCTGTCCGTCGTTGCTTCTGCTGGCTACCATTGCAGAGCCGCTTTCCTGCTGACCTCCATAAACATTGTAGGGAAATGCATTGTCAGTGCTTACGTGATAGAACTGAGCGGTCGGTTGGTTATACCATGAACTCCATGTTTCGCCGCCGTTCACAGAAATAGTTGCGCCCTGATCCAGACCGAGCAAGATGATGTTTGAATTATTGGGATTGATCCAGATCCTGTGATAGTCGTCGCCGCCCGGGGCGCCCTTGATGCCAGTCCATGTCTTGCCTCCATCTGTCGACTTCCACACCACCACGTTGGCACTGTAGACTACATCCGGTTTGAAGGGATCGACTTTTACTTCAGCGAAGTCACTCCCACGGCTCCAAATACGTTGATCAGAAGTGGTACGGTACCAGGATTCGCCGCCGTCATCGCTTCTGTAGATGCCCCCCATGTTACCGGAATCAACAGTTGCGTAGAGCCTGTTGGGATCACTGGGTGCGATGCAGAATCCTATGCGCCCCAGGCCCTGCTCGAAAGTGGGAAGACCTTTGGTCAGTTTCTTCCACGTAGTGCCGCCGTCGGTTGACTTGAATAACCCGCTGCCCGGACCTTGCCAGGCACCATTCTCCCATGGCCCCTGACGCGCTGCCCATAAGTCGGCATAAACAATATCTGAATTCTTTGGATCGATCGTCACCTGTGCCGCACCTGTGTTCTCATCTACATACAAAACCTTCTCCCATGTCTTGCCTCCGTCCTTTGTTCTGAATACGCCGCGCTCAGTATTAGCACCATATGGATGTCCGAGTACTGCAGCAAAGACTTTGTTTTCGTTGCCCGGATCAATAGCTAGTCCTCCAATCTGTTGCCCATCACGGATGCCCGTGTTCAGCCAGGTCTTGCCTCCGTCGGTTGACTTATAAATACCGTCACCGATGGACAGGTCTGGCCGCTGGATACCTTCACCTGAAGCAACATAGATTACATTGGGATTCGAAGGAGCCACCGCCACATCACCTACAGAGCCGGTCGGCTGATCATCGAAAATAGGTTTCCATGTTCTGCCATAATCATTGGTCTTCCAGACTCCTCCGTGATTGACACCCATATAGAATACATTCGGTTGTTGGGCCACGCCAACGGCACCCACTGTGCGTCCGGCACGGAAAGGACCGATCATGCGCCACTTCATGGCATCGAATAGGGAAGGATCAAAAGATTGTGTCTGTCCTGTATGGGTGAACATGATGAAGACACCCATCAAAAGTGCGATACGAAAAAGTCTCATATGGAATAAAATTGTTGCTTAAGCCTTAGTTCTAAAAGTATCCAGAACACCCAATAATTACTATACTTATTTTGCGAATGATTACATTGGTGCTGTTGGATATTCTGGTTATTACAAAGACGCCAATCAGACGGCCGCAAATGGTGATAGCAGGAAAACAAATCAGATGAAAAAGTCCTTATTGATACTCATGTTCTTGGCTGCATGTTCGCCTAAGAAGGAAAGCAACAGTCATCTCGTTCTGCACTGGGAAGCGCTGGCGGACCGGATCGTGAAACAGGGACAAATTTCGCAGACAGACAGGGTCATCATGCTGGCCTCACCTGGCGACTTTGATCCTTTGATAGATGTGCTGGCAACGAAAATCAAGGATGCCGGAGCAACTTATGTGGGAACCGTGAGTGTTGATTCCCTGAACTGGCCCGAATCCTGGAAGACTGATACCATCAGGGCTATCATGAATAAGCCAGATTTCAAATCTAACATGCTATTGGATAAGGTAACGCTTGGGATCATGTTGCCTGGCGCAACACCAGCGCATACGCTATACGCTATGTTGCAGGATGCACTCCGTCAGGGAGCGGGAAGAACCATTCACTTTCACTGGACAGGCGCTTTTGATACATCGTCAAACCCGATACCACTTACGCCAGCCATGCATGAGGTTTATGAAAAAGCTGTGCTGGAGACCGACTACGAAAGCCTGGCTGCCATACAGGCCGACTTTGAGCACGATCTGCGAAAGGGGGAAGTGACCATCAAGACCCCTGAAGGGACAGACCTGAAATTCAGTGTTAACGACCGGCCTGTAACCAGGCAGGATGGGGACGCTTCATTTGACCGAACCCTTCAGGCACGAAACCTTATTGACAGGGAGGTTGAGATCCCTGCAGGTGCCGTGCGAGTCGCACCAATTGAGTCTACTGTGAATGGGGTCATCAGGTTCCCTGACGGGAATTGGGGAGGCACCCGGGTGAAGGGTCTCAAGATAACCATCAAGGATGGGCTTGCCTCTGAAATCACGGCAAATGAGGGTTTGGATTCAGTTAAAGCGATTATGAGTAGATTCTACAATAATCGATTCTTTTTCAGGGAGATAGCGGTTGGTTTCAACCCACTACTTAAGGCGCCTAATGATGGATCGTGGATACCCTATTATGGTTACGGATCCGGGGTTTTGAGAATTTCGGTCGGTGACAATGAGGAGTTGGGAGGTGAGGTAAGGGGAGATTTTGTCAGGATATGCTTCATCACCAATGCCACCGTTGCGGCCGGCGGCACTATATGGGTGAAAAACGGCGAATTGGGTCAAGGTGCAGGTGAGAGATAGAATAAATTGAACATAGATAATGTTGAAAGTCAAAGCGATAGTTCGACTGCTTTTGGCAGTTATTATACTGCATGTTGGTAATGAGGTGCAGGCACAGAAGTCGAAGTCCAGGCAACCCGAAATCTATTATCCAGGTCAGGGTAACGACTGGAAACATTTGAAGCCGGAAGAAGCTGGCTTTGATCCTGTCAAGCTGAAGGCGGCCATCGAGTATGGCATCTCTGTGGAAACTAAGAATCCCAGGGACATGGAAGTCAACCATTACCGCACTTTTGGCAAGGAGCCGTTTGGTGATGGCATCGGTCCATTCAAACCGCGTGGAGATGCGACGGGTATCATTCTGAAGGGCGGATATATCATAGCCGAATGGGGTGACCCATGGCGGGTTGACATGACACACAGTGTCACCAAGAGTTTTTTGTCGACAGTTGTTGGGCTTGCCGTAGACAAAGGAATGATAGCCAGTGTAAACGACACCGTCTGGAGATACGTGCCTCCGATTTTGCCATATACGCCTATGGCGACCGGCAACAAGGCAGATCAGATGGGGCAGTCGGATTGGATCATGCCTTTTGAAACACCACACAACCGTACGATCACATGGGATCATCTCCTTCGGCAAACCAGCGACTGGGAGGGAACCTTGTGGGGAAAGCCCGAGTGGGCCGATCGTCCTGACCCGAAGCCAGAGCTATGGATGAATCGTCCACGACAGAAACCAGGGGCAGTATTTGAATACAACGATGTGAGAGTCAACGTTATGGCATTGGCAGCGTTAACAGTCTGGAGAAGGCCTCTGCCGCAAGTGCTGAAGGAAAACATCATGGATCCGATAGGCGCATCCAACGCATGGAGGTGGTATGGATATGAAAATTCATTTGTTATCATCGACGGGCAAATCATGCAATCTGTAAGCGGCGGTGGCCACTGGGGCGGCGGAATGATAATATCGGCGCGCGACATGGCCAGGTTTGGTTTGCTGACACAGCGAAACGGAAGATGGAAAGACCGCCAGCTCATATCTGAAAACTGGGTGAAGATGGCTAAGACACCAACGCCGGCCGAACCCACCTATGGTTTCATGAACTGGTTTCTCAATACAGATAAGAAATTGTACCCATCCGCACCTGCCTCCTCTTTCGTCCACATAGGCAATGGAAGCAATATCATCTACGTGGATCCTGAGCACGACCTTGTCATCGTGGCGCGCTGGATTTCAACCGACGGTATTGACGGCTTTATCGGCAAGGTGCTCGAGTCATTGAAGAATTAGCAATCTGCCATGGACAACAAAGCATTCAGAAAGCATGCCCACGAGCTCGTCGACTGGATGGCGGACTACCTCGAGAACATGAAGGACCTGCCGGTAAAACCATCCATCCGGCCGGGAGATATCAAGAAGCAACTGCCTATGCACCCGCCCACTTCGGGCGAGAGATTTGAAAGCATATTCGACGACTTCAAGAATATTATCGTGCCGGGCATGACGCACTGGCAACATCCGCAGTTCTTCGCCTACTTCCCCGCTGCTTCCAGTCCTCCATCAGTATTGGCAGAAATGCTCACCGCCACCATGGGCGCACAGTGCATGATATGGCTGACCTCACCGGCGGCAGAGGAGTTGGAAGAACGTATGATGGAATGGTTACGCGAGGCACTTGCATTGCCCGCTCATTTTACCGGAGTCATCCAGGACAGCAGTTCGTCATCGACCCTAGTGGCGATGCTGACGGCCCGGGAGCATTATTCCAACTATGCTGTCAATCAATCCGGCTTTTCAGGCAGCGAGAAATTCAGAATATATTGTTCTACTCAGGCGCATTCTTCTGTGGATAAGGATGCGAAGATCGCTGGCATCGGGATTCAAAACCTCGTGAAGATTGAAGTCGATGATGCCTTTGCCATGAAGGCAGACAAGCTGGATGAGGCCATGCAGCGCGACGTGGCGGCAGGATACAAACCTCTGTGTGTAGTGTCTACCATTGGTAGCACGAGCTCTACAGCCATCGATCCGGTGGAAGAAATCGGCCGCATCTGCAAACAGTACAGTTGCTGGCATCACATTGATGCGTCCTATGCAGGCACTGCATTGCTGTTGCCAGAGATGCGTTGGATGGGCAAAGGGGTGGAGACGGCGGACAGTTTTGTTTTCAATCCACATAAGTGGATGTTCACCAACTTTGACTGCTCCGCCTATTTTGTCAAAGACAAGCAGGCGTTACTCAACACCTTCAGCATTCTTCCCGAGTACCTGAAGACGCCCGAGGACAAGCTCGTTAACAATTACCGCGACTGGGGCATTCCACTGGGCAGGCGTTTCCGTGCACTTAAGCTATGGTTTGTCATGAGAAGTTATGGAATCCAGGGCATGCAGGCCATCATCCGCAATCACATTGAATACGGTCAATGGCTGAAAAAGGAAATCGAAAGCACGCCGGGTTTTGAAGTGCTTGCTCCCGTGCCGCTCAACCTAGTTTGTTTCCGCGTCAGGCCTGCCGGCTTAACCGACGAGAAGAAGCTCGAAGAGATCAACTCCAGGATCCTCCAGGACTTGAACAGTAGTGGCACCATCTTGCTCACGCAAACCAGGTTGGGCAACAAATACGCCATCCGGTTTGCAGCAGGACAGTTGTCAGCAAGTAAAGAAACGGTGAAGGAGGGATGGGAGAAGATTAAGAAGGCGGCGGGTTCGTGGCTGTAGTTTGATCTGCTGCCGGCTATTACGTACTTGCGGGTACTAGCTTTTAGCTACTGGCTTCCATCTGCTTCTAGCTACTGGCTCGCATACCCACAGAAGGAGGTCTGTTGGCCAGTATAACCATATGCCAGCCGCCAGAAGCCAATAGCCAGTGGCACCCTTATAGCGACCTTATAGTGACCTTATAGTGACCTTATAGCGATGTAGCAGGAATGGCAATAGGATGACGACAGTATAACGACTAATTAACGACGGAGGTAAACACCTGGTGGACAATCGTTGGGCCAAAATGAAGCATTTACCAAGCAATTCCGGCCGGCATTTGTTTTCTGGCACGTCAGAGATTAGTATTAACATGTATAGGTTGCTTGAACCAAAAGTTGGCAAGTCGTGATGAGTAGAATCTCAGCCCTTTTTCTCCAGGCAGTTATTGGTCTTATTGGCATTATGGTGCTTGCCTTGTTGATCCGACTTCCCTTAACGGAGGGAAGAGCCACAAACCTGGATCTATTCAGCATCTACTCTGATCCATTCATTTTGTACGGATATGCCGCATCAATCGCTTTTTTTGTTGGCCTGTACAAGGCCTTCAAATTGCTGGCATATACCGGTCACGGTAAACTATACACATCAGATTCAGTTGGAGCTTTAAAGAGCATAAAGTATTGCGCAATCATCCTGGCTGCATTGATTGCAGGTGCAGGACTATACATCAGGATATTCCACAACAAGGACGACGACCCTGCAGGGTTTCTTGCACTTTGTGTAATGACAACTGTTATTTGTCTGGTAGTGGCTGTTACTGCGGCAAGATTTGAAAACC
This sequence comes from Cyclobacteriaceae bacterium, assembly GCA_039810905.1. Lineage (GTDB taxonomy): Bacteria > Bacteroidota > Bacteroidia > Cytophagales > Cyclobacteriaceae > ELB16-189. The sequence continues at coordinate 34,091 of JBDHXU010000009.1, forward strand.
GGCTCCGGATTGCCGTACGTACGAAACAAAAAAATGAACATTGACTCGATTGTTGACATCTGCAGAGGGCTTCCGTCCGTCACCGAAGAAATTAAATGGGGGAATGACCTTTGTTTTATGGTTGGCGGCAAGATGTTCTGTGTAGTTGTGCCTGACAGCCCATTGAAAGTTTCGGTCAAGGTTCCCGATGAGGAATTTGAGGTGGTATCAAGTTCACCCGGAATTATACCGGCTCCCTATGCTGCGAGGCACAAATGGGTACTGGTTGAAGACGTCAATGTTTGGAATAAGACAAAATGGAACCAGCATATCACGGAGTCATATAATCTTGTAAAAAGCAGGCTCTCTAAAAAGAAACAAATCAGTTTAGACACTAAGAAGAAATGACTTGTGGTAACATTAAATTTGGTACGCATCAAGTCGGATAGAACTCAAACATGAATTGGATGAAGACAAAGTTTGCTTTTTCCCTGCTTTTGGTACTGGCTGTTGGCATGAATTCAAATGCGCAGACCAAGCTTTTTCGTTTCGGCAACCCCGGTAACGAAAAACCCGGCGTAATAATGGCATCAGGTAAAAGGTTGGATGTCTCAGGTTTCAAAGAGGACTACAACGAGACCTTCTTTGCTACCAATGGCATGGCGCGGCTGGAAGAATGGCTGGCGGCCAATGCGTCCAGGTGCCCCGAGGTACCGGCAGGCGTGAGGATCGCCTCTTGTGTGGCCCGGCCTTCCAAGATTGTAGCTATTGGGCTTAACTATGCCAACCATGCAAAGGAATCCGGAGCGCCTGTTCCAACGGAGCCCGTCATTTTTATGAAAGCCACCACGGCGCTCTGCGGACCAAACGACAACGTGATCATCCCGAAGAACTCAACCAAACTGGATTGGGAGTGCGAGCTCGCTATCATCATTGGAAAGAAAGCCTCCTATGTGTCCGAGCAGGAGGCCGTAAACTATATCGCTGGCTACAGCATTATGAACGATTACAGTGAGCGCGCCTTCCAGCAGCAAAGTTCGCAGTGGGACAAAGGCAAAAGCGCTGATACCTTCGCCCCATTAGGACCATGGCTGGTTAAACCTGCCGATGTAGGTGATGTCCAGAACCTGAAACTTTGGTTGAAAGTCAATGGCGCTGTCATGCAAGAATCGAATACCAACGACATGATCTTTAAGGCCGCCTTCCTGGTCAGTTACGTAAGCAATTACATGACCCTGCTGCCAGGAGATGTAATCACTACAGGGACGCCGTCGGGAGTGGGGATGGGAAGGAAGCCGCCTGTATTCCTCAAAGCTGGAGATGTGGTGGAGCTCGGCATTGAAAAACTGGGCGAGCAAAAGCAAGTTGTGATGAGGTATTGAGGTCTACCTTCTGTTTGACATGAAAGTCTCTGCCAGCCTCGTTAGTCAATTGGATGTGCACAAATCCACGGTGCAAACGGATGGATCGCTAAAGCAAATCAGCATTGCACCAAAAAGCTCCGGACTTGGGTCATCGGTCAACGGGGCGGAATTGCTACTACTCTCCATCGCCACATGCTTCTGCAATGATATTTACAGGGAAGCACAGAAAAGGAATATGAATGTATCAGGTGTTGAGGTGACAGTCACGGCTGACTTCGGAGCGGAGGGTGAGCCGGGAACAAATTTTCAGTATACTGCCAATGTCATATCAGACGCTGCTCCTGCGGATATCCAGGACTTGATAGAGCATGTGGATAGAATAGCGGAGATACATGGCACCCTTAGAAAGGGTGTAAATATTATACTAACCCAAACAGAATGAACAACAACAATAATCATGATGCACGGATTGCAAGCATGACGTTCGCATCCGTTTACCCTCATTACCTTGCAAAGGTGGAGAAGAAGGGGAGAACCAGGGAAGAATTGCATCAGGTGATAGAGTGGCTGACCGGATATGACAAGAAAAAACTGGAGAAGCTCATTGATGAGAAGGCGACGTTTGAGAAGTTCTTTCAGCATGCTGCCATGAACCCGAATGCTCAGCTTATTACCGGGACCATCTGTGGCTATAAGGTGGAAGAGATCACCAATCCCTTAACCCAAAGGGTCAGGTATCTTGACAAACTGGTGGATGAGCTGGCCAAAGGGCGAAAGATGGAGAAGATCTTAAGAGAAGGTAACTGATCATGCAATCATGGCTAAGGCAATTCCGTTTTGATCCCATTGCACCCCTTTTGGCACATGCGGATACAGCGGTTTCACTAACAGCGAGGAGAGACTTGTTGAATGAACGGATAAATGTTCAGCACCTGACGCTCCATCCGGAGGCGCAGCGCATAGTGCGGCGTCAACAGCGAAATGGCTCATGGATTTATCCCAGTCCAAAAGAGGAGATCCGAAGCCGTGAAAATTATAACCAGATCGAAACTTACCGAAACCTCGGTTATCTGATCGAGCAGTATAGCTTTAAGAGCAAGGATCCTGCCATTGCAAAGGCCGCCGAATACCTGTTCAGGTTCCAAAGCCCTGAGGGCGACTTAAGGGGCATTTATGGCAGGCAGTATTCTCCGAACTATACCGCCGGCATAACCGAGCTCCTCATCAAAGCCGGCTATGAAAAGGACAAGCGCATAAAGAAAGTATTTGACTGGCTCCTTTCCATAAGACAAGCCGACGGGGGATGGGCCATACCGTTGCGAACCAGGGGCAAGGGCACGGCTGTGATTTCAGATAACTCAGCCGCACTTGCTCCCGACGTCACCCGGCCCTCATCTCATTTGATCAATGGAGTGGTTCTCCGGGCTTTTGCTGCCCATCCCGTGATGAGAAGATCTAAGGAAGCCAAACGTGCAAGTGAACTTCTGTCTGCCAGTCTTTTCACCAGAGATAAATATCCTGACAGAGCCGACCCTGCTTATTGGCTGAGGTTTGCCTTTCCATTTTGGTTTACCGATCTGATTTCGGCAATGGATTCACTTTCCATCCTGTGCCCGTCGCAGCCGGACGAAAAGATGCGTAAGGCGATGGACTGGTTTGTCAGAAAGCAAAAACGCAACGGTCTGTGGGATCTTAAAGTCCTCAAAGGAAGAAATAGAGATCTTACCAACGCCTGGTTAAGTTTGGCCATTTGCAGGATAGTCAAAAGACTGGGGTCAGAATGACCGACATGAAATCTTTGGTTTGTAGCGAATGACATCATATGAAAAGTTAGGCGGTGACTTTCAACCGCGGACTGAGTCTATTTTTACACCATTGCGGAAATTGAAGAAGGATTACATCATACTCGCATCGCTTGTAGTGCTGAAATTCGTATTGCATTATCTGTTGATAGGCAGCATGTATGACCTCCACCGGGATGAGTATCTGCACCTGGACCAGGCCCATCACCTGGCTTGGGGCTTTCAATCGGTGCCGCCACTTACTTCCTGGATTTCCTGCATCATCTTCTGGCTGGGAGGGTCCGTCTTCTGGGTGAAATTCTTTCCTGGACTTTTTGGCGCCCTTACCATGGTGGTGGTCTGGGAGGCGATACAGGAACTGGGAGGCGACCTGTACGCCAAAGTCCTTGGAGCGACCTGCGTCCTGTTTTCGGTCATACTGCGAATCAATCTTCTCTATCAGCCCAATTCTCTTGACATCTTGTGCTGGACTGGCTTCTACTTTCTGCTCATCAGGTACATAAAGTCAGGGAATCCCAGATGGATCTATGCATGCGCGGTGGTCTTCGCCCTTGGCTTTCTTAACAAATACAACATCGTTTTCCTTGCAGCCGGGTTACTTCCGGCCATTCTGCTGACACCGCAAAGAAGCATATTCCTTAATCGCTATGTCTACCTCGCTGCTCTGATTGCCTTGGTGATCGTGGCACCCAACCTGATCTGGCAGTACAGAAACAATTTCCCGGTGATAGTTCATCTCAAAGAGCTTTCGGATAGACAGCTTGCGAATGTTGACCGGATAGGGTTTATCAAGTCACAGGTTCTCTTTTTCATCGGCTCGATCGTAGTGATTTCTGCAGCATTGTATGCATTACGATCCCACAGGCCATTTCGATCTTACCGGCTATTCATCTGGTCATTATTGTTTACACTCGGGATATTCCTGTTCCTTCGCGCAAAAGATTATTATGCGATTGGGATTTACCCGATTTATCTGGCTTTCGGGTCTGTTTATATCAGCAACATTCTGCAAGGAGGGTGGCGAAAGTACCTGCGCGGTGTAGTGGTGGCACTGCCGCTGTTGCTGTTTATACCGATTTCAAGTATTGCATTCCTCGACAAGAGCCCGGAGTACATCATTGAACATGAAGAGCGCTTCAGGAGAATCGGACTGCTGCGGTGGGAGGATGGCAAAGAACATACGCTTCCTCAGGATTATGCGGATATGCTGGGGTGGAAAGAGCTGGCACAGACTGTTGACAAGGTTTATCATACTTTAGGCGACTCTGCGCATGTTCTGATTCTTTGCGACAACTATGGTGAAGCCGGCGCAATTAATTATTACTCTGACATAAAGCATATCAACTGTGGCTCTTTCAGCGCCGACTACCGTGATTGGCTCCGACTCGACAAGAAAGTTGAAAGCATCATTTACGTGAAAGAGCACTTGATGGATATCGACGAAATGGAGCGGGCGAACTCCATGTTCGATAACGTTTATCCCGCTGCCACTCGGATTAACCATTTCGCAAGGGAGGATACCATCAGGATATACATACTCAACGGCGCCCGGGTTGATGTGAATGAGGTGATAAAGAAGTCAATGCAGCAAGAGAATCGCCAGAAAATTTAATCACGGCCTTTCAACTTATTCAAGAGCGCTTCAATTTCCTGCCTTCGTGACTTGTATATTCCATGCTCCCAGCCTCCAACCTTATATGCAAGCCCAAAAAGTATGACAACGAGTAGTGTCACCCAGGCTGGTTTCCCACCTTCCCAAACGGCCATCAGAATCAGAATTCCGATGGGCAGGACGTTCAACCGCATCACAGAGGAAAGCCTTACCTGATAGGTGGCTACTGAGGCAGCATGCTGCAATTCTCCGAGTAGCGAGCGGTCAAACGTGCCACTGTTTTTTATCCTTCGGATGCGGCCGAACAGTACCCAACCGGCCGTGGCCAGCATCCATACAGACATGACATAGATTGATATGTTTTGGGTTGAGTTTGACCATAACGTAAATATACCAGCACCAAGATTCACGATGACCAGAAGCAATTCACTTGTGTCCGTGATGTGTAAAGCCTGGTCTCTTTTTGCTTCAATTATTTGTTGCACTTCTTGCTCGTTTATGGTATACATAACTTGATTGTTTTGTTTGTTCCATATTTGTTGCAATTCATCAAACTCCATAACCTTGACTTTTTGATTGTTCAATCAGTTGCTTCTTTATGCGGTTGATTTTTACTCCCACATTCGATTCTGTTATACCCAGTACGGCCGCCATCTCCTTATAAGTGAAGCCATCGAGAAGCAAAAGTGTTATCGACCGGTCTACCTTATCCAGCCTATGGATTGCCTCATATAACCATGATAATTGCTCATCCATGGGGCTTGCTTCATGCAGAACCTCCGTAAGGTGGTCCAGCGCTTCATTATTGTTGTGCTTCTGTTCCTGCCGTACCCACTTGATGGCGGTGTTAAGCGCAATCCGATAAAGCCAGGTAGACTCTGATGATTCCTGCCTGAAGGAGGGAACCGAGTGCCATACCTGGATTATGATCTCCTGAAACAGGTCATCCTGGTCATCGGACGAGTTTGCATACGCCCTCACTATCTTGAAGATGAGAGATTTGTGTAACTCCAGCCACTTACTGAATATCCGTTGCCTGTCTTTATTGGTCACGTGGCCTTTTACCCATTACTACCAATAAATGAATGAATTCTTACGGGAATACGAAAATTTGGCAAAATAATGATCGCTGGCTATGACGTTTCCCGATGCTGCAAACCTGAAGCTTTAAGGCTGGACATTGACAGGATCATTTCATTAACAAAATCGGTTTTCTCCGGTTAATGAGACATGCGGAATATTGTAATCATCGGGGCGTCGTCCGGCATTGGCCGGGCGCTGGCACAGCAGCTGATTGAAGAGGGTGTTCGGGTATATGGAACATACAACAAGGGCTCCAGCCAGGGACCAGAAGGTCTTGCGGGCTACAATCATTTGGACGTACTCAACGAAGACGCTGACTTTTCATTTCTGCCAGACCCCATTGATGGTCTTGCATATTGCCCTGGCGCGGTCACCCTGAAACCTTTCCATCGCCTGAAGCCTGAAGATTTTATGGCTGACTATAAGTTGCAGGCTCTCGGTGCCATCAAAACCATACAGGCCGGATTGCCGAAGATGAAAAACTCGCCAGCCGCATCCATCGTGGTATTTTCTACAGTAGCTGTTCAAACAGGCTTCAATTTCCATTCCTTGGTCTCTGCATCTAAGGGTGCCATAGAAGGGTTGACGCACGCATTGGCAGCGGAGTTGGCGCCCAGGATCCGAATGAATTGCATCGCTCCCTCGATTACCGACACGCCATTGTCAGCTGCGTTACTTAATTCCCCTGAAAAAAAGGAGGCAAGTGCACAGCGGCATCCACTCAGGAGGATCGGACAGGCAGAAGACATTGCCGCGCTGGCGGCTTTTCTGCTGAGCCCCAAATCAGGATGGCTCACCGGGCAGGTGATCCATGCCGACGGAGGCATTTCAAACTTGCGTGTATCGTGATGCACAAGAAATCTTATTTGCCTGAAAAAGTTTGTGCTGCCTGCGGCCGGCGTTTCTCATGGCGGAAGAAATGGGAAAAGGCTTGGGAGGAGGTAAAATACTGCAGCGACCGGTGCCGGAGGTTAAGGCCCAACCGATGAAGGAAGTCACTCTCATCTTCCCGCACCAGCTCTTTGAAAACCATCCGGCCGTGACCCTGTCTCGACCTGTGTTTTTGATAGAGGAATTTCTGTTCTTCATTGTATCAAGCTGGAAGGATTCGATATCACTGGATACACTTGAGAAGGACTTTTTGAACTTTGTCCAGGTTCCCCAACACGGAGTTTTCACTGATGTGAGAAAAGTCTCATTTACACAAGACGCTCAAGTGATCATTGACAGAATATGGCAAATAGGAGGAGACCGGGGTTGGTATGCCGGCAATCTGTTATGGTCGATCCGTGGGTTTCTGGACACGCTGGTTGGGGGCGTGGGCTTGCGCAGAGGCAGACGCAGTCCCACCGATCTGAAACCCGGCGATGCACTTGATTTCTGGCGTGTACTGGTGGCCGACAAGCAGAACGGTCGGTTGCTGCTGCTGGCAGAAATGAAATTGCCAGGAGAAGCCTGGCTTGAGTTCAAACTGCGCGATGTCGGAGACAGCGGTCAGCTCACGCTAACCGCTACTTTCAGGCCGTTAGGATTATGGGGTCGTCTTTATTGGTACCTGGTTCTCCCTTTTCATGAAATGATCTTCCCACGGCTGGCAAGAAAAATTGTTGCGGTTCAAAAAGATTAGATTTCTGGTAGCGGCAAATATGCGCCGTTGATAATATTTGTTCATACGGTATCTTGGTGCGGAAAGAATATGAAGTGCCGAACGCAAAAATTAACCAGCCATGCTCACTGCCATTAACCCCAAACTCCCGATGCGCAACAGGCGCGTGACCCAAGATTACTATGTTAACAAACTGGGCTTCGAATACATTGGAAGCGACGACTTTGCTGAATACCTGATTGTTGAAAAGGATCATTTGCAGCTGCACTTCTTTGAATTCAAGGGACTCAATCCCAAAGAGAATTACGGCCAGGTTTACATGAGGACCAACGATATTGACGGACTTTATCATTACATGCTGGACCACAAAGTCGAAATACATCCAGCCGGGCACCTGCAGGACAAGCCATGGGGACAGAGAGAGTTTTCCCTCCTGGACCCGGATAACAACTTGCTGACTTTTGGCCAAAATATTTAGTTGCCCGGGCAGTACAGGGATGGAGCCGTATAGAAACCGAAAAGTCGTTTCAGCGAAAAGCAGGAAAGAATGGCGGAAATGGCTGGAAAAGAATCACCAGACCGAAAGTTCTGTCTGGCTGATCATTTTTCACAAGCGCAGTGAAGTGAAGAGTGTGTATTATGATGAAGCCGTTAAAGAAGCCATCTGCTTTGGCTGGATCGACAGCATCGCCAACAAAAGAGACAGTGAAAGCAAGTATCAACTGTTTTCAAGGCGCAAACCAGGGAGCAAATGGAGCCGGCTGAACCGCCAGCGGTCCGCAAAGATGATATCGCAGGGAATGATGACACCGGCAGGTCAGGCGCTGATCGACCGCGCGATGAAGGAAGGCACCTGGGAAGCATTGGAACAGGTTCAAAGTGCTGTGATCCCTGATGATCTGCGTAAACTGTTCAACAAGAACAAAACGGCGTTGAAGAACTTCCAGGCGTTTCCACCTTCTTCCAAGAGGATTATACTGGAATGGATCCTCAATGCCAGGCAGCCCCAAACGAGGGAGCGAAGGATAGCTCAAACCGTGGAATTGGCCGCGAAAAATATCAAGGCCAATCACTACCGGCAATGAATTAACCGGATTTCAACGGCTAATAAGTAACAAACAATTTGCGTCCTTCTTTGTTATGATCCGTGGGTCTCTCCACATGCGAGGCATCTTACTGCCGGATTATCAAATCATTCATTTATGAAAATACAGCCTGCAGATCTTACCAAGTTAAACTATGTACTCCTGGATAGACTGGAGCACAATGAACTGCCCCCCTTCATAAGAACCTATCTTCGCAAACGCACCCGGCATTCGGTACTCTATTGCTTCAGCAATGCACTCGCCTTTTCGCTAGCCGGATATCTGTTCTTCAGAGGATACTTTGCGGAACATTATGATGCAGCCAATAGGTTCACCTATTTTTCCTACGGTCTCGCCATTGCGTTTTTGCTGGTGCCCCTTCATGAATACATTCATTTGGTCGCTTATCGGCGGCTTGGCGCAATGAATACTTCCTATGGTGTTAACCTCAAGCGGTTTTATTTCATGGCGCTTGCCGATCAATTCGTGGCCAACAGAGAGGAGTTTCAGATGGTCGCGCTGGCTCCCTTTGTTGTGATTACCAGTGCCCTGGTCATTTTGTTGGGTCTCGTTGGCCCTGAGACCCAGCTAACGGTTGCAGGGACCATGCTCACGCACACGGCCATGTGTTCAGGCGATTTCGGACTTCTCAGCTATTTCGATTTCCACAAGAACAAAGAGGTGATAACCTATGATGATATCCAGGGAAAGGTTTCATTCTTCTATGGAAAATGAAATCACTGGCTGTTTGCTGTTGGCTTCTGGCTACTGGCAGTACACGTAGGCGGTTACAGATGGGGCAATGACTGCCAACGTTGTGAATGCTGATGATCGGTCACTTCAAGATTCAATATTCATCTGTTCAATATTCAAAATTCCCACCCCCCTGATTAAGCATGGATGTTTCACGTCTTCTTTAAGCATGTCCACGGCACGCGTCGCAGACGCCGTGCCAGAACAGTGAAATGGATGGCAATTGCCGATTCATGAATGCTGATGATCGGTCACTTCAACATTCAATATTCATCTGTTCATTATTCAATATTCAATATTCCCCTCCCGTTCCCTTACCCTTGCTCCATCTGCGTCAGTACTTCGCAGCCTGCCCTTTCTTCGGGGTTGTCTTCAAAATGAACTCGCGGATATCATCATTGCTGGTGACAAGATCTTCGGCCCGCAGGTACATCATGTGACCGCTGCGGTAGCCTTTGAAGCTGAAGCGGTCTTTCATCTTGCCGCTGGGGTCGATTTGCCACATGGTGTACTTCGCATTAAAGTATTGTGTGGCACCATCAAAGTAACCGGACTGGAACATGACGTGCATGTAGGGATTCATGGCCATGGCCTGGCGCAGGTTTTCACCGGTGTGGTCATTGTCGCGATTCCATGGACTTACAGGTCCAAACATGTTGTACTTGATGTCGGTCTTGTAGCGCAGCACTTCACGCAGGTAGTAGTTGATTGCTGGAGTGAAGGCATGCAGCCAGGTGGTAAGTTCGGCATTATAGTCGGGAGACACGCCGGCTTCTGTTCGGTCTATGCCCTTGTATCGTGAGTCAAGACGACCAATGGTATAGCCACCTTTCTCACGCAGCAGCTCCTTCCAAAAGAAAGGAGCAGGCACATTGAGGTTGTATTGGAGGATGACCTTTTCGGAAATGCCTGAGTAGCGCGCCATCTTCGAGGCCAGCTGTTTCTTTTTGTCGTCTGCCAGGAATCCACCGTGGGACAATGCGGGTAGCAGCTCATTGATTGTAAACTCTTCCACCTCGGGCAGCATATCTGTCAGGTCCTTCGCCTGCAGATCGGAGGGAAGTACTTTGTGGTACCAGGCTGCTGCTGCATAGTAGGGGAGGTTCAATGCTGCATCCACAGGTCCGCCGCGCTCGATGCCAAGGTCGGTGGGTGAGACGAGGATAACACCATTGAGGTACATCCAATGCACGTTTTGCAGTTCCAGCGCCAGACCCGAAACCCGGGTGGTTCCATAGCTTTCACCGATGATATACTTCGGCGACAACCAGCGATTCTTGCGGGTAACAAAGTTGTTCAGCCACTCACCCAGGTATTTGATGTCGGCGTTGACACCAAAGAACTTGTCCTTGGGTGTGTCTTTCACGAGTATCCTGGAATATCCTGTATTCACCGGGTTCACATAGACGATATCTGCGACATCCAGGATGCTGTTAGGATTCTCTTTTACGCCGTAAGGCTGGATCGGATAGCCTTCAGCATCAATCTCCAGAATCCGCGGACCGGTGTAGGCGATATGCATCCACACGGAAGCAGAGCCGGGACCACCATTGAAGGAGAATACCAGTGGGCGGGTGGACTTGTTCGTAATATCGGTACGCTCGTAGTAAGTATACTCCAGTGCTGCGATTGCTTTTCCCTCTTCATCCCAGACGGGCTGTGTTCCGGTAGTCGCGCTGTAGGGAAAACGCTTCCCTTTGACAGTAACTTCGAAAGTAGTAGTGATGGTGGAGTCTCCCGGCAGCTTCCTTGTCTTCTGCGCCGACAGCGAACTACACACTGCCACCATCATGAGGATTAGTATTCCCTTCTTCATATTCGAATAACTTTGATTAGATCTTAAACCAGAAACCAGAAACACCGAACCAGAAACTACTCCTATGCGAACGGCTGTTCCAACGAAGGCATCGGCTCTGTAAACCACCTGGCACCTTCCTCCGTCATATAAGCGCAGTCCTCCAACCGGATGCCGAATTCGCCATAGATGGCTATCATCGGCTCCACGCTGAAGCACATGCCAGCCTGCAGCGGAAGTTTGTTCTCGAGCACCATGTTGCCCCACTCATGACCATCCATCCCGATGCCATGACCAGTGCGGTGGGGAAGTCCTGGCACCTTGTAACCTGGTCCAAAGCCAGCATCGGTAATAACCTTTCTTGCGGCGATATCTACGTTCTCACAGGGGTCTCCCAATTTAGCTGCAGCAAATCCTGCGGCCTGTGCCTTCTTCTCGAGTTCCCATACTTCGCGCTGACGCTTGGTAGGCTCGCCAAACACAAATGTCCTGGTGATATCGGATGCATATCCATGCACGCTGCAACCGCCGTCGATCAGTACTACATCGCCCGATTTCAAGGTTTGAGGAACAATGCTTCCATGCGGAAATGCAGTAGGGACTCCAAATGCCACCATGGCGCCGCCTCTCACACCCATCTTCTGATGCGCCTGTGAAATGAGTCCACCCAGTTCACCTTGTGTCATCCCTTCTTTCAACATTGCAACCGATGCTTTGTACGAGGCGAGGGTGATTTCATTGGCCCGTTTCATGAGCGCCAACTCAGCCTGGCTCTTGATGAGCCGGCATGGGATAGTGACAGGATCTGCACTTACATACTCGAGATGTGAGGCCTCTTTACGGACACCATCGTAAAGGAAGAAGCGAACGCGCTCTTCCATGCCAATCTTTCCATTGCGGATGCCCATGTCCTTGAAGATCTGAGCCACCACTTTGTAAGGACTCTCATGCTCTTCCCACACCCTTACGTCATCACCAATCGTCAATAATTCCCGAACTCGGGCTTCTTCAAAGTGAGGGCTAACATATTTCACATCTCCCTTGGATGAGATCACGGCCGACATCATCCGCTCACTGTTGCCCCATTTCACCCCAGTGAAGTACTCCATTGCGGTGCCGCCATCGAGATAGATGGCTTGTATCTTGTTTTCTGTCATCAGCTTTGCGGCCTTCTCGATCCTGCTCTTGCGTTCTTCGACAGTGATGGGCTTAACATCATCGACCATGGATTTGAGTTCATCGATTGGCGATTTCTTGGCATTGGAGTCAGCCTCCTTGGGCTGGGCGCAGCCCGTAATGGCCAATCCGGCAGCGCCAGCGGCAAGGGTTCCGGTACGAAGAAAGTCACGTCGCTTGATAGACATATTATTCAGGTTTATTTGCTCCAAATTGATGATTTAGTGGCTGGCCGCCAACACGGAATTACACGAATGGAAGCCTGCCAAAATGAAGTTCCTGCATATTAGAGTATCTTTTGAATTCTAAACTGCTGACCATGAAGAAAGTACTGACGCTTGCCTATGCCCTAATGCTGGCAGTGGCTTCGATTGCTCAACCCTTTACCCTCGAGGCGATCAAAGGGTATCCGTTTCCCACTGAACTCACGGCTTCCGCTACTGGCTCCCGAATCGCGTGGGCCCTGGACGAAATGGGCAAGCGCAATATCTATGTCGCCGAGGGACCTGAATTCAAACCCCGCAAGCTTACTTCTTTCGACAAGGATGAAGGACAGGAGATTACCAGCCTGTCGGTATCGGCCAATGGCCAGTGGGTGGTGTTTGTCCGTGGCGGCGACCACAGTGCCAACTGGGACGACGAACTTCCCATCAATACCACTTTCAATGCACAGCCACTGAAAGTCCAGGTCTACAGTGTTCCCTTCGCAGGCGGGGAGGTGAAGTCGCTGAGTGAAGGAGACAACCCTGCCATCTCACCAAAAAGCGACGTGGTGGTGTTTATCAAAAACAACCAGGTATGGACAACACCTATCGACGGTTCCTCCGCAGCAAAGAATCTCTTCACTACACGAGGCACTGCTGGCTCACTTCAATGGTCTCCGGATGGGAGCAGACTGGCCTTCACCGCCAGCAGGAATGATCATACTTTCATCGGAATATTCACGAATGCAGAGACACCCATACAATGGATTGCGCCCTCATTTAATCATGACACCTCTCCGCGGTGGTCTCCCGACGGAACGCGCCTCGCATTTGTACGCCTGCCGGGAACCGGCGGAAGCCCGGATTCCATACTGACCCGGAGGCATCGCCCCTGGTCGATCTGGACTGCCGACGCCAGGACAGGGAAGGGCATGCAACTCTGGAAGGCCCCGACAACACTGCGGGGTTCTTTCCCGACCACACATGGCACAACCAATCTTCACTGGGCGGCCGGAGAGCGTATTACCTTTCTGTCTTATCACGACGGATGGCCTCATCTCTATTCAATCCCTTCATCAGGCGGGGTACCCCTGCTGCTCACGCCGGGCGACTTTATGGCTGAACACATCAGCCTCAGTGGCGACGGAAAATGGCTCTTATTCTCGGCCAACACTGGTCCCGACAAGCTTGACCTGGATCGCCGGCATGCAGTAAGGGTACCCGTTGACAAGGCCGCCCTGCAAGTAATGACGCCTGGAAGTGGGCTCGAATGGACGCCTATCATGACCGGCGACGGAAACACCATGGCATGCATTTCTGCCTCAGCAACACGTCCTCCTTTGCCCGCAGTGTGGAATATTAACTCAAGTCAACCGTTAAGACTCATTGGTGAGACCTTGATTCCAAATACATTTCCTGCCCGGTCACTGGTTACGCCGCGCAAGGTGACCTTCAAGGCATCCGATGGTGTGCTCGTCCATGCTGATCTGTTTGAGCCGGCAGGAGGTACTTCAAAGAAGCCTGCCATTGTGTATGTCCACGGCGGGCCACCCAGGCAAATGCTTCTGGGCTGGCATTACTCCGACTATTACTCAAATGCCTATGCATCCAACCAATATCTGGCCAGCCTTGGATTCGTTGTCTTGTCTGTCAATTACCGTCTGGGCATAGGCTACGGATTTGACTTCCATCAGCCAGCCCACGCCGGAACAGCCGGAGCGTCAGAGTACCTGGACATCAAAGCCGCAGGCGAATGGCTTGCCTCACAGCCCAACATTGATCCGACCCGAATAGGAGTTTATGGAGGATCCTACGGTGGCTTCCTTACAGCGCTGGCCCTTGGTAAGGACTCAAAGATCTTTGCAGCCGGTGTGGACATTCATGGGGTTCATGATCGTGCCATGGGGTTATCCACCAACTACGAACAGGCACCCGACGCTGAACTCGCACGCAAAGTGTCATGGGAGTCGTCGCCTATTGCTTATGTGGATACGTGGTCATCGCCTGTGCTAATCATTCACGGCGATGATGACAGAAATGTGCGCTTCAACCAAAGTACCGACCTTGTACGCAGGCTGGACAAAAAGGGAGTGCCTATGGAGACAATGGTCATTGTAGATGACACGCACCACTGGATGAGATGGAGCAATGCGGTGGCAGTCTATAATGCAACTGCCGACTTCTTTGTCAGCAAGTTTATGAAGAAATAATCAGGACGCGAACCTATCCAGTTTGAGGAAGTCGTAGGGAAGTTTGGTTTTTCCCTCCATGGCGAGGTCAGCCAGAATTTCTCCGATGACGGAGGCAAACTTGTAGCCATGGCCGCTAAAGCCACAGGCAATCGTCACGTGGCCGGATGTGCCCGGAAGATGATCCACAATAAAATGCTCGTCAGGGCTATACGTATACAGGCAAGTTCTTACTGCCAGGGGGTCACCGTCTCCGCCGGGGATATAGGTCTTCAGAAAAGTCCGCAGCTCATCGACGTGGTTTTGGTCCATGGTCCTATCTACCTTATCGGCATCGACTTCCAGCTGGGCCTTATGATGGGCTAGCTTCAGTCCAACGGGGCCGCCAAATCGGCCCACCGGCAAGATGGGGAAGCCATAAATGGATCCTATCCCGGGTAGTTCTGTAAACCAACAGGGGAAGTTGCCAAGCATGAAATCCGCATGTTTTGGAGGGTTCATCCATGCCACTGTTTGGCGAGTAACTTTCAGATTGACAGGCAACTGAATGAGTTTGGATGTCCAGGCACCTGAAGTGAAAATCAATCTTTTGGTTGTGTATTGGCTCCTTGGTGTGATAACCCTGATAAGTTGTCCTATCGGTTCCCAGGAAAGGACCCGCTCGTTGGTATGAATGCTTGCAGAATGAGTCATTGCGGCCTGCACATAAGAGAGGATAGCACGCTCAGGGGTAACAAACCCGGCATCGGGTTCGAATAGTATTTGAAAATCGGAGGCGGGGGTAAAGGGAGGATACCGCTTCTTGAGGTCTGCCCTCGACCATTCTTCAACTGTTACCTTATGCTCCAGTGCTGATCTTCTTACACCGGACATGACATCAGATCCGGCCTGGCCAAGGTAGAGAAGTCCAGTACGGTGGTAGATCTTCATATCGGCTTCTTCTTCAATCTGGCTCCAGTTTTCATATGCTCGTTCCAGCAGTGGAACATAGTCCGGATGCTCATAGTAGGCCTTTCGGATAATCCTGCTCTGGCCTGCATGGCTTCCTTCACTATGACTGACTTCAAATTGTTCCAGGCCCAATACGCGGAATCCTCTTTTGGCCAGGTAATAGCAGGCCGCGCTGCCCATAGTACCAAGACCTACTACAATACAGTCAAAGCTTTTACCTTCAGCCATGATGCGGAATCATTAACTTATCATGCGAAAGTAACAAATCAGTAACCATGCTAAAGCAAGTCGCGTTTCTATTGCCATTGTTAATAATGCTGAATTGTCAGCAGGAAGAGAAAAGCTCAATGAATGAGAATGAGCGCAGTATCCGGGCAGCAAGAATTGATCACAACCGGG
The DNA here is from genome assembly GCA_039810905.1 of Cyclobacteriaceae bacterium. Taxonomy (GTDB): domain Bacteria; phylum Bacteroidota; class Bacteroidia; order Cytophagales; family Cyclobacteriaceae; genus ELB16-189. The sequence goes on from JBDHXU010000009.1 coordinate 50,088, forward strand.
CTATTGCAACCCATGATACCGTGGCCATGGCGAAGTACTGGACCGATGACTACAACATTGTCAGTTCCCGCAATTCACATCGGACGGGAAAGGTTTTGAATGTACGGTTCTTCACAGAGGAATTTACCGCGAAACCTGACGTGGTCTACACCCGTAATACGGACAAGATCGAGGTCTTCGAACCATGGAGTATGGCTGCCGAGAACGGGCATTGGGAGGGAACCTGGATTGACAATGGGTCGCCCATCAAACTCACCGGCACATACTACGCCAAGTGGCACAAAGTGGGCGGACAATGGCTTATCCGCGCCGAGATATTTGTGCCTTTGAGTTGCAGCGGCGGAGACTTGTGTTCGAAGAGTCCGATCTGAGTACCATGAAGTGAATCCCAAACTAAACCTAACACCATATGACTTCAAAAGAAAACAGTCTCAACTGGTTTGAAATCTCAGTGTCTGATATCAATCGGGCCGCAAAGTTTTACGAGGCCATCTTTGACGTCAAGATGGAGCGCATGAACATGATGGGAATGGAGATGGCCATGTTTCCGCAGGAGCCCGGCAACGGTAAGGCTTCAGGTGCATTGGTGAAAAGCAATATGCACAAACCGAGTGCAGAAGGGGCCATCATTTACCTGAATGGAAACCCTGACCTCTCCAATGCTCTTGGCAGAATTGAAAAGGCCGGAGGAAAGATCACGATGCCAAAGACTAAGGTCTCGGATGACATTGGCTACATGGCATTCTTTATCGACACGGAAGGAAATACTGTGGCCCTTCATTCAGGGAAATAGAAGCTACAGCATCGCTTCTGCTTCCATCTCTACCAGGTATTCCTCGCCGATCAGGTGGGCGCGGACCATGGTATTGGCAGGCTGTACATGTCTGAATCGTTGCCCGTGTGCGCGTGCCACGCCTTCCCAATCGGTTAGACTTCTGACATAAATCCGGGTTCTCACAACATTTTCAATGGACGCGCCAAGCGACTGAAGGGCGCCTTCGATTTTGTCTATAATGAAATGGGTCTGCGCAACTGGGTCATTGCCACCGATTGCAGCATCTCCGTGCGTGGCTGTTGTTCCGGAGATCAGGATGCGTCCGTTGCGGCGTATTGCCCTGCTGAATCCGGCAAGGTCTTCCCACACAGTGCCACTGAGAACCCTGTCGGTACCATTTCCCAAAGACTTCACGGTATAGGGAGAGGGGAAACTTTCCACGTGATGGCTCAGATCACCGCTGGCTGTGAGGAAAGGGGGCTTGCGGTACTCGTCACCGCAATCTCCTGGGATAGGTGTAAGTTGTGTCAGTGCTGACTCGATTTCCTTCCTGCTTTTTGGATCAATCTTAAATTTTCTCAACTGAAGGTTCTCTTCGATGTGTGCACTTTGCCCAAGTCGGGCACCTATGATGACGCCGCCAACACCTGGCGAATCAAGAATAAAGCGGCTCGCGACATTGGAGATCGATACTTCGTTCCGGTCGGCGACACTCTTCAATGTCCTGAGCAAAGACTGGAACTTCTCCCATCCACCGGCTTGGTCAATGAAGCGTTTGTACTTCATCAGCGACCACGTCTTCAGGTCATCGGGTCCTGGTTCTGGCTTTCCAAGCCAACGCTCACTCAGAAATCCGCCTGCCAAAGTCCCGAATGCGAGTATCTTGATATGGTTCTTCTGGCAATAGGAAGCCATTTCACCAGCAGCACGCTGATCCAGTAGAGAGTAGCAGATCTGGTTGGATACAACAGGAATTCCTGAAGCTTTTACAATCCTGAGGTGTGCGGTGTCAAAATTGGTGAGCCCCAGACATTGGATAAGTCCCTCTTTTGAAAGCTCGTGGAGCCAGAACAGGCAATCGAGCCAGCGCGGGTCGGCATAGTTCCATGCATGGAATTGCATCAGATCGATACGGTCTGCCTGCAAGCGGTCAAGTGCCCTTTGCACTGCCTTGCGTACATCCTCCTTTGTAACGGCGCCGGGTGTAGGTACCCATTTTGTCAGCAGCTGCACGGCGTGCTTGCCTGCGTATTTTTTCCTGTAAATTCCTGCAATCAGTTCTGCAGATCCATAATGGTCGGCCATATCGAAGGTGGTGAATCCCTGGTCTCCATAAGCGGCCATACTCCTGGCGGCCGCATCAAGGTCCAGCTTGTTCCCATCGCGTTCCATATCCGCGATTTGCCAAAGTCCGGTGAGTACTCTTGAAATAATAAGGTGTTCGGAAAGTTTGATGTGCTCTGGTTTCATTATTTGCTCAAGTCAATTTTTATTCGGGAGGAAGCGTGGAGAACAGGGTTTTCATATCCACGCCGGATTTCTTCAGTCGTTTTGTTTCACGCCAGTAGATAGCAGATGCCAGCGCCATCACAATCAGCCACATGGGCGTTGAATGAAAATACCATGCTTTGGAAGCAGCGCCCAGGTCTTTGGCGATATGAATCACCAGAAAACCGCTGAGTATGACAACGCCGGTCCCAGCCACGATGCGTTGCAGATGCCTGTCCTTCATGAACCTGATTTCTGATGCGAGGGCGGGATTGCGCCCTGGTAGCCAAAGTACTGACGCACACATCAGGAGGAAGTTCACCAGCATGGAAGTCACCATGATGTCCACCCCCAGGAAGAAATCTCCCGCAAAGTGACTTCCAAGGATGCCAATGCTGGCCATTGCCCCGCTAAGGAGTATTGCTATATGAGGGGTTTTGTATTTCGTGTTCACTTGCGTGATGGTTTTGGGGAAGATGCCATCCTCTGCCCATGCAAACATGAGCCGTGAGCAGGACAACAGCATGGCAGGGAGGTCATTGGTAAGCGCCACACCGGCGCCTGCGATGATGGCGATGGTCCATCCGGGAGAAAGCAGCATACTCATCATGCCTGGAGCAGTGATATCCCTGCTGGCTGCCTCCTGAGCTACGTAGTTCCACGGTACTGTGTGATAGACAGCACCAGTGAAAAGCATATAGAAAGATCCTACAGAGACTACCGCAATGCCGATGGCCAGCGGCAGATTCCGTCCGGGATTCTTGGCCTCACCACCTGCTTGCGCGATGGAATCAAAGCCAATGAAGCTGCTGAACAGAATGGCCGACGCCGATAGAAATATACCCGTATCGAACTGTCCCTCTTCCGGTATCACCGTGCGTCCTTGCGAGTCTTGCAGCGCCTTGGCAAAGTCGTCGAAAGTGTAGGAATATCCTGCGATGATGACAATGGCACCAAGGATAAACATGAGTACCATGAGGGGCACCACGGTCTTTTCATAAACCGTAACGCCTCTGATGTTGATCCAAACAAAAAACCAAAGTATCGACAGGGATACTACGACACGAATTGTTCCTTTATCGAGTGCAGCTGCCAGATCCGGCCAATTGAGTGCGGATGCGATGTCTCGAGCAAAAGGAGGAATGACATAGGAGACCACACCGATGATGATTGAAAGGCCGAACCATTGGGAAAAGCTGGCTATAAAACCGAGGTACGGATGCAGACCGCGACTAGCGTAGATGTAGCTTCCGCCGGCCCTTGGCATAGCTGAAGCCAGGATACTGTAGGCCAGCGCTGCCAGAACAGCCGGGATCGCTGCAAATGTAAATGCAGGCAGTACGTAAGGCCCTATTCCCGGAACATTGCGTTGAATCATAAAAGGCACCACATAAATCGAAGCACCCAGCATGCTGCAGATGCCGGTGGAAGCCAGTCCAAGTAAACCCATCTGACGCGAGAGGCCTGTGGGCTGTGGGCGAGTACTACTTTGATCCATCGGGGCTCAAAGTAGCAAGGGGGGTCCAATGTTCAAATTGCAGGTTATTCCAGATTCCAGATTTCAAATCTCACATCTCAGATCGTGGTTAAAACAATTGTTTAAATTCAAACTCTTAACCTGACAACTATGCGACTGATTATTGCAATCCTGCTTACCGGGCTATCTATTCACTCCTTCTCCCAGACCCAGTCTTTAAGTGTGGAGCAGAAGCTGAAAGGCTTTGACAAAACGATGGAAAAGATCCTCAAAGACTGGAATGTACCAGGCGTGGGGGTGGGGATAGTAGTGAAAGATAAGCTGGTCTTTGCAAGGGGTTATGGATTCAGGAACCTGGAACAAAAGCAGCCGGTTACGTCCAACACCTTGTTTCAGATTGCCTCGAATACCAAACTCTTTACCGCCACTGCGGTAGGATTCATGGTTGAGGAGGGAAAGATTCAGTGGGATGAGCCGGTGAAGAAATATGTTCCTGAAATAGAGTTCTACAACGACGAGCTTAATGCCCATGTTACAATCCGTGACATGCTTTCCCACCGCACTGGAATTTCCCGCCATGACTTTATCTGGTACAAGTCAGACTTCACCAGGCAGGAGTTGTTTGATCGCATCAAATACCTGGAACCGAGCATTCCCCTACGATCCGGATTTCTCTACAATAACCTGATGTACGCTGCCTCAGGTTCGGTTGTTGAAAAGCTATCGGGCAAGACCTGGGAGCAGAACGTGAAGGAAAGGATTTTCGATCCTCTGGGTATGACACACTCTATGTTCGAAACGGAGGAAATGCAGAAGCAGGCGGATTTCATGACACCCTATTACGAGAAGAGAGACACCACCATCCTTGCTCCGTATCCATTTTACACTAAACAGCAGGGACTGGGGCCTGCGGGAGCGATCATCTCTTCCATCAATGACCTTTCCCATTGGGTCATCGCGCAGTTATACAATGGCAAGTACAATGGCAAGCAGGTTATCCCTGCCAACATCATCAAAGAGACCATCCGGCCTGCCACAGTCAATACCGGCATTCCCGACAAGTATTTCGAATCACTGAATGCAATCTACGGCATGGGTCGTGCCTCGCTGGCCTACAAGGGACATTACCGTGTTCAGCATGGTGGCGCTATCGGAGGAATCTATTCGCAGATTTCCATCATGCCGGCAGACAGCATCGGCGTGATTGTATATTCAAATGGAGCACACTACAGCGGTTTGCCTGGTATTGTTGCCAATATCATCTACGACAAGCTTCTGGGATTGCCGGAAACACCCTGGAGTGAGAGGAATCTCAAAAACTACCTGGATGGCAAGAAAACCGAAAGGCAGGCAAGAAAGAAGCCTGATGCAGATCGTGTGGCAGATACCAAACCATCACATAAGATTTCCGACTATGCCGGTACCTATGAGAATGCCGGTTACGGAAAACTGAAGATCATGGAAGAAGGCGGCAACCTTTCTTTCAATTATAATAACATAACGATGCCGCTTTCACACTATCATTACGACCGGTTTGTATCCATCGATGATGAGATCAACGGCAAGTTCTCCTTCATCTTCGCAATGGATGCTCAGGGGAACATACAGGAAGCGCGCATAAGCCTGGATGAAAAGGAAGTGGTCTTTACGCGTATGCCCGAGGAAAGACTTTCCGATCCAACCTTCCTGAAAACGCTGACGGGCTCCTATATGCTGAGTGGCAATACCACCGAGGTACAACTGGAAGGGAATATACTGGTGCTCAATACCGCCCCTCCCGAGCACCTCGTTCCCCAAAGAGGCACCCGGTTCACCGTCAGGGAGTTTCCCGACCAGGTGGTGGAATTTGTAATGGAAAACGGCAAGGCGGTGGCGATGAAGATCACCTATGAAGGAAAGACCTTTGAATTCAAACGCAAATAATACTTACCTGGAAATTTCTAACTGATTTCTGATGAAACATGTAGTACTTGTTGGCCTCTTCCTTACTTCTTTTTTAGTAACAGCGCAGAAGACCGCTGTAGTCTGTAAGACCCTGATTGACGGCACAGGCAAAGTTGTCCCCAATGCTGTCATCGTCGTGGAAGGGGATCGGATTATTTCAGTGGGAGGGAAGGAGACCATTCCAGGTGGGGCAAAAGTGATTGACCTGGGCACATTCACCATTTTGCCCGGAATGATTGACATGCACATTCACCCGCTCAACGACGGCGGTGATGACTACCAGCTATATCATTTGAAGAAAACCTCTGCCGACAAGGCGTTGCAGGGACTGAAGTATGTGCAGGAGTTGCTTAGGAACGGATGGACCAGCATCAGGATACCGGGTGACCTCGATGTGGGCTATGCCCACTTTGCCATCCGCGACGCCATCAACAAAGGGATGTTCGATGGACCCCGTATTTTTGGCGCTGGACATTGGATCTCGGTTACCGGCGGAGGAGGCGATATCAACTTTCTCTCCTACGAGCAGGATGGTGTCAAAGTGGACGGTCTCATCGTGGATGGACCTGAAGAAATGCGCAAGGCCGTACGCAATGAAATCAAATACGGCAGCGACTGGATCAAGCTCCTCGTGACGGGGGCCTTCATGACGGCAGGGGACAATCCAAATAATGTGCACTTCAGCAAAGATGAACTGGAGGTGGCTGTAGAAGAGGCCAGGAAGAGAGACGTACCGGTGATGGCACATGCGCATTCTGCCGAAGGGATCAAGATGTCCATCAGGGCGGGGGCCCGAACCATTGAGCACGGCTCTTTTCTTGATGATGAAGGCATTCAACTCTTCCTCAAAAATGACACATACCTGATACCCACATTAAGCGTGGGCAAATGGTTTTTAGACTATCATGAGAACAGCCAGGCGCTGGCTAAGGCGGTAGCGATCACTAAGAAATACCGTGGTCAGGTTGAAGCAATGCTGAGCAAGGCCATCAAGGCGGGAGTCAAAGTGGGAGTGGGCACGGATATGCTGGGCGGTGATCCCCTTTATGGTGCTACCGAATTCTCGGAACTCGTGCGGCTTGGCATGACCCCGATGGAGGCCATCATGGCCGGGACCAAGGTCAATGCCGATGCCTTGGGCAAGTCCAAAGACCTGGGTACGATTGAGGCTGGCAAATACGCCGATCTCATTGCTGTCCAGGGCGATCCGCTCAAGGACATCAGCGAGCTCAAGCGCGTGAAGTTTGTAATGAAGGGGGGGAAGGTGGTTAGAGAGGGTAAGTAGTAAGTAGTAAGTAGTAAGTAGTAAATAGTAAGTAGTAAATAGTAAGCAGTAAGCAGTAAATGGTTGGTCAATTGAACACAGTTTGAACCCCATCTAAACCTAGTCCGAACCTAATCTAACCCTAATCTAAACCAAGTCTGAACCAAGTCTGGCGGAAGTCTGGACAAGGTTAGGAGGCAGTTGGGAGAGGGATTAGAGAGCGTATGGAGGAGAGTTTAGAGAACGTCTGGAGAGCGTTGGGAGACATTGGGAGAGTCAGGGGAAAAACTGAGGTTGGGAGTCCGACCGGCAACCCGGCAAATAAGCGGGATGAACATAGAAGTAATTTCAAAGCCGTTTGAATTGACGATAGCTGGTTTTGGGGCTGTTGCGACTGACCGTGACTATTCATCGCTGGCGTTTAGCCTCAGTGGAAGATGTGGGATGTCGTCAAATCCAATGGCATAAGTAATAAGGGGAAGAATGTCTGGGTATACGAGACGGCACATAAGGTATTTTCAGGTGTCGAACTTGACAATCCTGAGGATGCGAGGAAATATGGCCTTGATTTGAAGCGGCTCCTTTTGGAAAAATATGCGCACTTCAGGCATATTGGACCCTACCGACTTATCAGGCAGGCAGGACTGTCCATGATCGAAGAGGTTGAAAGTCGGGGGTATAAGATTCAGGGGCTATCCATTGAAATATATGGGCATTGGACGGGCAGTGAGGCGACTTCTGAAACTGAATTATTCATGTCCGTTTATCCATAACCTCGAAACAACTTTTGCCGTTCTTGCGGTTATTAAACAGTTAACTTAAGGGTATGTCGCAGCAGGCAGAATCGCAACACCAATCGGT
>JBDHXU010000010.1:0-57365 GCA_039810905.1 Cyclobacteriaceae bacterium
GAAAACAGCTGGTAGAGATCCCTGATGTGGTTCCATGCAAAGGCGCTTGTGTGGGTAGCGAGGCAGATGCCGAGTTGATCGTTGCCCATGATGATGGCGCCGCCGCCTGTAAGCCTCCTTCCAATCTGCACATCGTGCGTCCTGCATGATTGAACATCGATCTCTGCCGTCATGTGTTGAAAGCGACCGCACAGGGCGCAATAGTTCCGGTAAGTATATAGCTTTAATGTCGCGGGCCAGTTGCCACGCGATGCATGCGACTGCAGCAAAAGTTCATCTGCTGCCAGCCCGTGAGAGGCAGACACATCATGTTCTTCGATGTATCTCCAGAAGTTCATATCATTCTACACCGCACGAGCAGGAGTTTTCAAAAAAAGTGGGTTCAAGTCCTCTTTCACATGCATATTCAATTACACCTTCTGCAGGATAGGCAATGCCGTTGAGCCCGGCTTCCACGGCTGCGCGGTCTACGATTTTTTTGTAATCACCACCAGGTCTTGCACAGCCCACCAGAATTTTGGTGGAAGGCATTCTCATCCTTGCGTGATGGAAAAAAGCAGATACCTCTTCAGCAGGAGGAGGTGATGTTTTCTGCATGGGGGTTCCTGTAAGGGGAGTGAGGATGACCAGGATAAGAGCATGAATGTCATATTTTGCAATCATCTCAAGCGCAGCATGCTCGCCAAGGAATTTCCCATAATGAAGACCAAGGATGATATGAGGACGCATGCTAAGGCCATAATCGCTGAGGTATCTCATGGATATGTCATAGTCCTCCGTTGTTGCACTGAGATGATACACTTGTCGGATGGTTTCATTGGATCCGATAATGTCGAGTGCCACCCCATCAACTCCTGCGCTTTGCAGGCCGGCCGCCATGGGACCGTCCACCAACCCGGTGTGCACCATCACCTTCAGGCCGAGCTCCAATTTGATTTTTTTGATTTCGTCGATGTGCTTCAGGAACGGAACCTTTCCATTCCGCTGGGAGCCCCCGCTGATGAGTACAGCCTCGGTTCCTGCGGCTGCAAGTTTCTGGCAAAGCGAAAAAAGTCCTTCTTTTGGATTCAAGGCGATCATGGGTTCCAGGATTTTGGAGTCACAATGATCGCAATCTAGTGCGCACCCGCTGCCGGTGAGGCTGATGGGCAGGAAGGCGCGCGGATTTTTCTGTTCGAATCCCGGAATGGAATAGTGCTTGAGTCCCGGTGCATGGAATGTTATGGACCGGCCGAAATGTTCAAGCCGCAAACCGAAGGCTGTGTCCTGTTGACTCTCTATGGTTGAGCGATCCATCCCTTCTCTTCAAATTTTTGCAGTTCCTCTTCAAACCACTTAGTAATTTGCTGTTCACCCGATACCAATGAAGGTAATTCCGCAGCCGCGCTGGTGAGTTCAACTTCCATCAGCCATCCCTCCCCATAAGGATCTGCATTGATCTGCTGGGGACGCTCAACCACGTGCTGGTTGATGGAAAGAACTTTTCCAGAGACAGGAGCCTTGAGGGGGCCGACGTGCTTCTCTGCTTCCGCACTGCCGATGCTGGCTCCCTTGCTGAACACCGTGCCCGGGGCGGCGAATTGAATGGCAACAAAGGAGCCGCTGGTTTCCTGCACGAGCGGGCTCATGCCGATCACAGCCCTGTTACCCGACACCTCAATCCAGAAGTGATTGGTCGGATCATAATACACATCCGTCCGCACCTGATATTTTCCGATTTGCTTCATCTGATTAAGGTTTAACTAGTTGCCCATCGCTTCCACCAGCAATTCGGCTATGTCCTTTACCATTAGCTTTCCTTCATTCCCTGTTGACTTCACCGCATCCTCAAAACGCGATACCTCGTAAGGACAGCACACCGCCAGAACGTTGGCGCCTGTCTTCACTGCTTCACGAACCCTGTTCTCCGACAGGCGCTCGCTCACGTGGTCAGACATAAAACCATCCAGCCACATTCCGCCACCACCTCCGCCACAGCAATAACTCTGCTCACGGCAGCGACCCATTTCAATCAGTTCCACACCAGGAAGGCTGTTAATGATTTTTCGCGGTGCTTCATACTCGCCATTGTGGCGTCCCAGGTAGCACGGATCATGGAACGTGATTTTGTAATTCAGTGAGTTCGTGAGATTCAGCTTATCCAGCAAAGGAGCCAGGAAAGTTGTATAGTGGATCACATCAAACTCCCCGCCGCGCTTGGCGTATTCCTTTTTGAATGCGTTCAGGGCATGGGGGTCGGTTACGAGAAGCTGCCTGAACTTATATTTCTTCAGGGTCTTGATATTGTATTCAGCGAATTCCTCAAACAATCCCATTTCGCCTGCCAGACGCTGGCTATCGCAAGTGTCTTTTTCCTCCACACCCAGTATGCCGAAGTCCACACCTAGCTTGTTAAATATTCTCGCCAGCGCAGCGCTTGCCTGCTTGCCGCGGATGTGATAGGCGGGATAGCTTTCCACAAACCATAGCACGTCGACCGGCCGCTTGATGTCCTTCATGATGGGCACGGGCACCCCGGCTCCCTGCACCCAGTCAGCTCTCTTCTTTTGAGATTCGCCGAGAGGATTGCCATATTCAAACGTATTGGTGAACGCCTTCTGAAGTTCTTCCGGCACATTGCCCTCCAACACCGCCTGCTCGCGGATGGCCGGCATGATCTTGATCATGTTCACTTCCTTCGGACAGACCCTGAGGCAGTTCATACAGGTTGTGCACTGCCAGAGGTCGTCGGAGGAAAAGAGATCCAAACCCAATTGCAGATTGCGGAAGATCTTGCGGGGACCATACTCACCCACATTGTCCACCGGACAGACGGGGATGCACTGGCCGCACTGATAACACCAGCCCATGGACTCCGCTTCGGCCACATTGGTCACTTTGTCCAGCGTAGTAGTGTCGTAATCAAAGACGACCCGCTGCTCGAACATCCGGTTCCACTCGGCGGTCAGCTCGATACCGTCTACAACCACTTTCTCTTTTTCGATAATCTGCTTTTTATCAACCGGCATAACTGTTATTTGAACGTTCTAAATTTTTTCAACCAGCTGAGGCATCCTGTAAATACCCAGCAGTCGCCGGGTAAATTCAGGCAGACCCGGCATCACTTTATTGAACTCCTGGGTCATCCTCAGTCTTAATACAGTGTAAGCGTACACGACGTACACACAGGCAAGAAACACATCCGTTCCAAACAGATTGTTGCTGATGAAACGGAATTCAGCAGCATCACCGATGGAATGTACGAATGCAATCCCCTTTCCTACCTTCTTGTATATTTCCCCGGGGTGGCTGCCCTGAAGGTCAAACTCTTCAGTGGTCAGCAGCGGAATAGCGCCAGTCTTCTTGGCGGGGTCCCACATCCACCGGCTCCACAACCAGTATATGTCCGGCTTGGTGAAGTGAAGGATCTCTCCTGCCAACTCAGTCCGCATACCGGCATCACCACCCTGCACCTGGTTCACAAATCTTTCGAAGCGGTCTTCCACCAGTTGATCGCCATGAAGCAGGTTCCCGATTTCCTTAGCCAGCACATCGTGCGACTGGGCCTCGGTGATCTGTGCATGATGGCGCCGGGTGGCAAAAGTAAGCTTGAGAAGACTGGTGACGTCTGACGGGGTCAATTGCCCAATCCGGTCTGCACTTAGCACATACCGGAAGTGCCTGGACTTGGCATCCAGGTCGGAAGCCATGGAGATCAGTTCTGCCCGATCCACGCGGTCGAGCGTTTCCTTCATGAATTCCTTCGCTGCCGATATGTCAACCAACTGACTCATGCTCTCATGCGGGAACGACTGCGCGTAACGATGCGATGGCTTTCATGGCTGCTGCGCCGGCGCTCGATACGCAGTCCTCAAGGTCAGACGGGCCCGTGCTGGCACCGGCGGCAAACACACCGGGCACTTCTGTGGAGACCGTATTCAGCGGACCGCCTGTGGTTTCGATGAACCCATACTTGTTCTTTTTCAGGCCGAATATGTCCGCAACTTTCTTGGTGCCCTCGCTTGGTTCCATACCCACGGCGAGGATGACAATGTCCATCGGTACTTCCATGGGGCGGCGTAGCGTGGTGTCTTCGCCTTTAACAATAAGTTGATCACCTTTCTTTACGATCTCCGTTGCAATGCCCTTCACGTAATTGACCTTGTACTTCTCCTGTGCCGGCCAATAGATCTCATTTTCCCAGTAGCCATACATTCTCATGTCGATATAGAAGATGAAGACTTTGCAATCCGGCACTACCTGGCGGATTTCGATGGCTTGTTTGCTGGAAATACCACAGCAGACCTTGCTGCAATATTCATTGCCGATCTGGCGGTCGCGTGAGCCGACACATTGGATGAAACAAACACGCTTTGGTTTCTCTCCATTTGAAGGGCGCACGAAGTTCCCGGCCTTCAGCATTTTCTCTGCATCCACCAGGGTGATGACATCGTCGTGCTCGTAGTAACCGTACTTCTGGGTCTCGCGACCCGGATCAAAGTGGGTGAACCCTGTGCACACGATCACGGCACCGGCATCGATGGTGACTTCCTTGCCGGACTGAATGGCTTTCACCTTGAAATTGCCGACACTTCCGGTGGATCCGATCACCGTAGTGTCGAGCATCAGGTTAACATTCGGTTTGTTGGTCACAGCGTCAACCATTTCACCGATTGCTTCCTCGGCGCTGCGGAGGTCTGGGGTCAGCGCTGCATATTGCGATGCATCGGGAGTTCCCCCAAGCCGCTGCCTTTTTTCCACTAATGTGACTTTGTATCCGAGTGAGGCAATGCCCCTTGCTGCCTCCATGCCCGTGGGCCCGCCTCCGATTACAAGAATATTATCGCTTGCCATGTCTTATGTTTTAATAATTGTCAATATCTATTTAGCCGCATCCTCCCAGGTCAGGAATTGTTTTTCACCCCTTCTGATCTTATCCGCTTCAGCCTCAAACTCGGCCCACATCTTCGCATGGTCTATACCAAGCTTCTCGAGGAACCTGGTATTGTCTGTGTTGTGCCAGTGCATCTGCAACACCTTATAAGGATGTGCTCCCATGGCCAATGCAGCAATTTGCGAGTCTGACAGTACAGGAAGTCCCACTTTTTTTCCGTGTGCCTTTCCTGCAAACTGGCTTTGATCCAGAGTTGTCACACAGCCAGTATCATGGGTGACAGTGATGTCGGGGTTAACCTCCTCCATCATCACTTCAATTTTACGTTGCACGGAGAAAGAACGCGAGAAATCTCTGGACACGAGGATGTGGCGGAAACCGAAGCCGCAGCAGTCGTACCAGGTGGAATAATCCCCCACCTTGATACCCAGCGCCTGCAGGGTCGAGGTGATAATGGCGGTCCGCTGCGCACCATAAATTTCGCTGTCGTAGACGGCATCATCCTCCACCAGTTTGTGATAGTGGCAGGCAGGGTGAACGGTTGCCGTGATCATGCTCATGTCAAGGACCTGGCGTTCGGCAATTCTATTGCGCATCGCCAACACCCATTCGCTGTAGTGCACGATCTCTTCGGGCATGACCAGTTTCTTGCCGAGTTTTTCAAGGATCTTCTTGACTTTCCTTCTGAGCTCAGGCTGATGCACGAGGGCGTGCCGAACTTCTTTGTAGTGTCCAAAGCTGGTGCCACAATGGATGATGGGAAAATACCCGGTCTCGGCTGCGGCTGCAAAGTTTCTCATAGCCACAGCTGCCTGTGCCTCCGGGTTGGAGGTGGCTGAGGCGTAGTAGTTCCACGCTGTACATGATGTTTGATCAGTTGGATCGTGATAGTCGAGACCGAACGCACGGTTGAGCCAGAAAATGGAAGTGGAATATCCGGGTATATGCCCGCACTGCCCGCAGCTCTTGTGATGCCAGGTCTTTTGAACCGGAATCTTCTTGGAGCGGCCGTACTTGGTCTTCACTTCCATGTAAGGCTCAGGGACACGGCTGACTTCCCACTCGCCCTCCTTCTCCAGCTGCAGGACCGCGTCGCGGATGTCTTCCTTCGGAGCTTCCTCCGGGTTGGCCTCGAATTTCCGATCGACAGCCTTAACAATGGGTAGATGAATCATGTGATCTGCGTTTTGCTTAGTCAAATGAAATGTTGTCGTAACCTGCCTCCTCGAGCCGCTCTTCCATCACGTCAACAAGGATCATGAAGAGTCCTTCATCCACACCTTCGATGAGTTTCATAACGCCTGTCATGTGCCAGATGAGGTAGAGTTCGATGATGGTCTTGTCTGTAATCTGCCAGCCTGTTTCTGTAGTGTGGAGCGTCTCAGGCGGAAGGGCTTTTCTCCAAACGTCGAGGTTGTCAGAAATGTCCTTCACGTGACCGCCCCAATCGGGAAATGCATTGGGCTGCAGCATGTCGGGAGAAACCTGTGTGCCTGTTGACATGATTTTGTAAATAATGCGACCGTAACCTTCAAGCGCTTCTTTGGCTGTCTTCAGACCATTCTTTACTGCCACTTCGCGCATGACCGTAATGATCTGGCCCGGGCTGTTCTGCCGGGGGCATCGGTCACAGGAGAAACATTGGGAACAGTCCCATACACTGTCGTTCATCAGGGTGTACACCAGATCCACGTCCTCGCGGGCGGCAGCCTGTGCGATCACCCTGGGACTGAAATCATAGAATCGTGCAGAAGGGCATGCAGCGACGCAGATGCCACACTCGTAGCAACCATACAACACATGATTCCATCGGTGATCAGCCTTCATCTCTTCAAACAGGCGCTCCTTCTCCTCGTAAGGAACGTCTGCGTACTTGTTCATGCTCAGGTCGAGTGTGCTCTTCGCAGCCATGGCAGTTTTATCTTCTTTATAAATGCATTAACTAGTAGGTGTCTGAACCTTCGATATGGTTGCAGGCCTTGATGTTGTCACGTTCAATTTTGGCTTTGTAGGCTGCCACCGCCTGATCGCCGGTCACCATTTCCTTCAGTTCTGCCTCCAGCGCTTCAGGTTTCATCTTTACCACCCAGCCTTCACGATAGGGGCTGCGGTTGATGAGCTGGGCATCCCCTGCCAGTTTTTCATTCACCTCAGTGATTACGCCGGATACGGGGGATTTTACTGGTCCCACCCACTTGCCGCTTTCCACAGTTGCGATAGGCTTGCCTTTCTTTCGATCGGTTCCGGCACCTTTTGCCTTTGCATGAAGAATGGGCCCTGCCAAGTGCTGTGCGATATCTGTCATGCCGACCGTAACGGTGCCATCCTCGTTCAGCCTGATCCAGGTGTTATCCTCCACGGAATAATGAAGGTCTTTCGGGATAACACATTCATTGATCTTTTCGTGTGACATAGTATGAGTGATTGTGGTCAGAAATACATTACATGATCGGCATTGAGCGAGAGATCGATGATGCTGGTAGCCCCTAATATTTCAACGCCATCAATGAGATCTTCTTTCTTCATATTCCAGAGTTCCAGGCTTTGCTGGCATACCCTGAGTTTGACATCGGAGTCCATGGCCATCTGAATCATTGTCTTCAGCGTAACGTTGCTGGATTTGTCCAGTTGGACCTTTTCAGCCTCGCCCTTCTTAAGCTGATTGGTGCCATTCATGGTGAACCACACCATAACATCCATTTCCATGGCCGCCGCCGCCATGGCATAGAACAATGGCGAATAGGTGCGTGTGGGGGTGTCCACACCGTGAGTTTGAATGACGAGAATCTTTTTTCCTTCGTTGTCCATATTACGTGTTATTAAATCTATATCTCATGTTATTCCAGTTCACAAATCCGGTCAGGGTCTGAGAAAAAGAATATGTATCTCTTTCCGGGACCGTGCTCCAATTCCAGGAGATGATCGCGAAGCGAATCCTTGCTTTTATCATGACCGTCTATTCTCAGTCTGTTCGCCCTGCCATTCTCGTCGGTGGACAATACTTCCAGAAGAAACCATTCGTTGGCTCTTTCTTCATGTAGTCTGGCCACTTCGTCCGCCGTCACAATCCTTCCAATCATTCTACTCACGTCCTGTCACTCTTTTCTTTTCATTCCTTATGCGAAGCAGCGCTTCCACCCAGTCGTCGATATTGAAGCAGCTCTGTTCCTGGTGATGGCTGAAATAGTTTGTCAGTCTGTGGGACAGTTCCTCGCTTTCAAGGGTTGCCCCGGTCAGGCTCATTTCCAGCTTACTCCAGTCTCTTGCAGTCCCGTTATCTCCGTCAGTCGTCAGTTTGATGAACTCAATCCGGTTTTCATTCATTCGGATCAAGGATTCAATCACACCGCCTTGCGCAGTATGCCTCATCTGACCAATCCAGACGCCGGCATGGATCTTCAACAAACGTTCCTCCGGCCTGGACGACGGAAGGAAATGACCCGCCTCCTTTTTCCATTTCTCTTCAATCAGCTCCATCTCTTTCGATTCCTTCACGGTGAAGCGGCCCTCGAAGAAGTCGCGGCCCAATGCTTTTCTGCATTGCGCCTTGTAAACCTCAATCACCTCCTTCCGGTCAGGGTTCGATCCTTTCTCTTTGCTGAAGGTGGTGAGATATTTCTCCAAGCTCTCACGGGTTTGCTCCCTGAAGACTTCACCTGGAAGATTGAGTGCCTGCACCATTTTATTGGTGTCAAAGTCGAACAGGAAATTTCCGGTCACAACTTCTGCTTCACCAATAGTGCCTGCACCTGTTCCGCAGATCTTCCGGCCGTTGACATGGATGTCATTGACCGGATAAAGTTTAGCATCAATTCCAAAGAACGAATAGGTTTCGACTATCGGCCTAATGAAAGTCTCAAACCTTTGTTCCACTTTTCGTGGAAGGGATTCCCGCTGGAATACCCATTGTACAAACAGCTGCCCGCTGTCTATCAGCACTGCACCACCGCCTGTTTCTCGCCGGATCACCGGAAGTTCTGACTTCCTGCAAAACTCAAGGTCCAGTTCTCTTGCCGGATCCTGAAAATGTCCCACGCAGAGGTAAGGACTTTCGGGAGTCGCCAGCACGATCGTATCCGGGGTTTGTTTCTCCTGCGCATACCCGAGACCATGGTAAATGCTCTGGGATCTCAGGTAGCTGACTGTACCGGCATCGATCCAACGGACAGGCATCCGGCATTCTAAACTCAGACGAAAAGACTGACGTTGGCATCAGAAGCAAACTGCAAAAAGGCGGCAGCCCCGCCGATCTGTGCCTGATCAATAAAATCCTCCTTCTTGAACCCAAATACATCCATGGTCATCTGGCAGCCGATTAGCTTCACATCCATTTCCAGCGCCGTCTCCCTCAACTCTTCTATGGTAGCCACTCCCTTGTTCTTGAATCCCTTCTTCATCAAGTTCACCGCCACACTTTCAAAGCCCGGAATATTGGCCGTGATGAGGTTGGGAATGGGCCAATTGATGTTCTGGAATGCCTCAGGTCCGAACGGCATTTTCATTGGCATAGCCGGATTTCCTACAGGTGTTACGCTTAGTTTCAGATCTTTCTTCAGAAGGGGAAGGCCGTAGAAGGTAAAGAAGATCCCTACTTCCCATCCCATGGCGGCCGCCGCATTTGCCAGAATGAAAGGTGGATAGGCCCAATCCAGGGTCCCTTTGGACGCAATCAAGGCGAGTTTGTTCGTTCCGTTTGCCATTGTGTTACGTTTAGTGTGTCTTCTTAATAAGAAACTTGAATTTGCCGCCAGCTTCAGTGGCTTCAAGGAGTTCGTGCTGGGTTTGATTTGCCCATGCTTTCATATCGGGCATGGAACCGGGATCGGTTGAGATCATTTCAAGCACATCTCCTACTTGCATTTCCTTGATGGTCTTGAAGGTCTTGACCACCGGCATGGGACACAGGAGTCCGGTGCAGTCCAGGGTTTTAACAACTTTTACATCACTCATATTCTTGAATGGTTTGGTGTCTAAATTCTGCAATGCTGAATGCAATCAAATACGTCTGTCACTTCTTTCAGGACCAGCCTATAGTATATGTTCCTGCCGTCTCGTTCAGATTCCAGTATTCCGATGCTTTTCATTTTTGACAAGTGATGGGTAAGCAGTGTGGGGTCAATCTTGACCTGGGCAAGAATGTCGCCCACTGTCCTTGGAATTCCATCTTCGAGGTATTCCAAAATCTCGAGCCTGACCGGATGGGCGAGGCCTCCGAATATTTCAGCTACTCTTTTAAGCTTCGTTGCACTAATTTTTCGTTTTGTTATTTCCATGGTGTATGGTCGTATCAGTTTAGTCACGTCATTTTACAGCCCATTCATATTCCTCGTCAACGCCCAGGCGGTGTACTTGCTCCAGAATAGCATCACCATCTGAATATTTCACAAGCCTCGTGGTAAAATAGAACATAAACACCGTGCCCAGCCAATTCGCAAACTCTTCCTTTGAGCCAAGATGCTTTTTCATGTGAAGCATGATCCAGGAAAAATGTTCCCAACTGTCAAAGCACGAATCGCAGTTTCTGTTTGTACCCGTGCAGCAACGGCGGGTGGATGCAAAATCGGCGTTATAGGCCCGGAAATGAGGATTGAATGGCTGTCCATTGCTCATCCTGAGCTGATTCTGCAGAAGATTCACGGATACGTTGGTGCACACGTCATAACCCCAGTTCATGTCATAGAGTCTGCCAGAAGTTACAACTTTATTGAAGTACTTGGTAGTAAGAACTTTTCCCGGATGGCGATCGATCATCCTGTCTATTTCTTTGGTCACATCCTTGAACCCCTGTCGATAATCCAACCTGCCGCCAAGGCCTGACAGATCAGTGTAATAATTGAACAGTACCCGGTTGCCATTTTGAAGACATTGCTCAACTACGGTCTCAATTTCTTCTGCGTGGCCGGGGGCAACGGTGTAGTACCAAAAGGCACGCTCATCACCGTTGTAATTTCGGAGCGCTTCGCTGAACAAATCCCGTCGACCGTTGGCCCTCAGTTTTGAGTCAGTGTCTTTGGTACCCCAGACGGAAATACCAATCGGTAAGTTCTCAAATCCGTCTTTTGGAATTCTGGTCAGACCGTTGGATGCGACGCTTAAATGAAAATGGTCGTATAGCCTTTTCAGCCTTGGCAGCTGCAAACTTGGCTCACCTCCTACTATTGTTACGAAGTTCGTTCCGCGTTCAAGTTCATGGCGAATCCAATCCTCAACAGCCTGATCACTGCCTTCGCCGGCGCGATCCATGCCCTCCTCAAAGTAATAACAGCCCTTGCACCTCAGGTTGCACACGTTGGTAAGGTCCAGTGATACGGAACGAACCGGTCCTGCCGAACGAATTTCATCGTACAGAAAACGCAATAAGGGATCGCTCAAATATTCTTTGAGTCTGGACATGCAGAACGGTTGAATTGATTAATTGAAATAATCAATAATATTATAATTGTACAACTATTCAATTATTTATTTATTTCTTAGATTGAATCGTCAGTCTTTCCCCGATCATTTCAACCATTACCTCTGCCGGCTCATGCAATTCGGATTTGTTATCGACAACAGAAAGTGTATTGGATGCCATGCTTGCACAGTTGCCTGCAAGTCCGAACATGATGTTCCACTGGGCGTGAATCGCACCTGGGTCAAACAGGTGGAAAAAGGAGAGTTCCCCAATTCAAGACGCATATTTTCTGTGCTGAGGTGCAACCACTGCACGGACGCCCCTTGCGTGGAAATCTGCCCTGTTGAGGCATTATATATAAGACAGGACGGCATTGTTGACTTTAATAATGACCGCTGCATCGGCTGCAAGTCATGCATGCAAGCCTGCCCCTACGACGCATTATATATAGACCCGGATACACATACTGCCGCCAAATGCAACTACTGCGCCCACCGGGTGGATATCGGCCTCGAGCCGGCCTGTGTCAACGTGTGCCCCGAACATGCCATCATTTCCGGGGATATGGATGATCCAAACTCGGAGATCGCCCAGACTTTGTCACGAGAGCAAGTCACTGTAAGGCGGCCCGAGAAAGCAACCCGACCCAATGTCTACTATATCAATGGAGATGCTGCGTCGCTTACTCCATCTGTAACTGAGCGTTCAGACCAATATATATGGAGCGGGCAAACTGCTGGAGTGGGTCACTATGCCAGATTCCTGGAGAATCGCATGGCACAAGGCACCGTTACTCCCACCAGTCAGGAAGTCACTTACGCAGAAAAAACAGGCAGAAAATCAATCGGACACCTTATTGAAGAAGCCTCCAAACAGAAACGAGTGTATGATACCCCTGACAAAGGAATTCTTTGGGGATGGGAGGTTTCAGCTTATGTTTTGACCAAAGCAATAGCTGCCGGTGTCATTCTGGTTCCTTTCATCGCGATGCTCTTTGGTGTAACAGGAACCTGGTTGGCATGGAGCGGAGTCCTCTCTCTTATTTTCCTGACGGCAACCGGCGCATTACTAATTAAAGATCTTGACCAGCCTGGTCGCTTTCTGTATGTACTTCTGAGGCCGCAATGGAATTCATGGCTGGCAAAAGGAGGATATGCCATTACAGCATTTGGTGGATTAACCACCGTATGGCTCGCTTCTCTCTATCTGTTCTCGGGTACCTCCCTTTTATGGCACAGCCTGTCGGCTGCGGCTGCTGTATTGGTGGCTGTCTATACGGCATTTCTTTTCGCGCAGGCAAAGGGCCGGGACTTTTGGCAGAGTCCGCTCCTCGTGCTGCATATGCTGGTTCATGCCTTCATGGCTGGTGCCGCACTCTTTATGGGCTTTGCAGTCTTTGCAGAAAGTAGTTCCGAATGGGAATCGTTTCTCATCGTCATACTCCGAGTTTCAGTTTTGATCAACCTGATGCTGATGGGAATTGAATTAACCGTCACGCATCCAACTGATGATGCCAAAAGGACAGTGGAGATGATTATCAAAGGGAGATATCAGAGAATTTTTTGGCTGGGAGCAGTACTGGCCGGAAATCTGCTTCCACTGGTCATGACGTGGATGGCGCCTCTTGCCCCGTTGGCCGGACTGTTGACTTTGGTTGGCATATACCTGACCGAACGTATTTGGGTGGAAGCTCCACAAAGGATTCCGTTGACTTAACGATTGACCTCATGGCATGAAACGCACAACCCACCATCACCAACCCTCTGTCATAGAGCGACTCGCTGAAAAGATCGGGTTGATTCCTGATTTACATAAAGACGAGACCGTACTGGATCGGATTGCGGAACCTGGAAAACTGGAGCGGTATCCACCTCCGGAAAAATGGGACCACTGGCAGGAATATGAAGCCAAGGGTTGGGCCAGGAAGGAAAAGAAGACCTATACCATCGTTCCCACTACATGCTTCAACTGCGAATCGGCGTGTGGCATGCTGGCCTATATTGATCAGTCATCCGGGCAGGTAAGAAAATTTGAGGGTAATCCTTATCACCCCGCCAGCCGGGGAAGGAATTGTGCGAAAGGACCAGCTACAATCAATCAGATCACCGACCCGGAAAGAATTTTGTATCCGCTCAAGAGGAAAGGTAATCGCGGCGAAGGTCAGTGGGAGCGCGTATCATGGGACCAGGTACTGGATGACATAGCGGGCAGGATCAGAAAAGCCCTGCAGGAAAAGAGACATAATGAGGTTGTGTACCATGTAGGGCGGCCAGGGCACGAAGGTTACATGGACCGTGTGCTGAAGGCCTGGGGTGTAGACGGCCACAACAGTCATACAAATGTCTGCTCATCAGGAGCACGGTTCGGTTACAACCTGTGGCACGGGTATGACCGGCCCTCACCTGACCATGCCAATGCGAGTTTCATACTCCTGATCAGTGCGCATCTTGAGTCAGGACACTATTTCAATCCGCATGCGCAGCGGATCATTGAAGGGATGATGGCCGGCGCCAAACTCGCAGTAATGGACCCGCGCCTTTCCAACACTGCCAGCATGGCAAACTACTGGATGCCATCTTATCCCGGGTCGGAGGCAGCCGTTCTGCTCGCCATGGCCAAGGTTATCATTGACGAAGGGCTGTACGACCGCACTTTCATGAAAGACTGGGTCAACTGGAAGGACTTCCTCAAAGATCAATACAAGGATTCACCTGTAATTTTTGATGCCTTCATCGAGAAGCTCAAAGAGGTTTATGCGGAGTATACCCCGGAATTTGCCGAAAAGGAAAGTGGCGTGAAGGCCGAGATGGTGGTGAAAGTTGCGCGCGAAATCGGAAAGGCAGGCAAGCGGTTTGCATCTCATAATTGGCGAAGTGCAGGCTCAGGGAATCTCGGAGGTTGGGCAGTGGCACGCTGTCTTCATTTTCTCAATGTGCTCACGGGCAGTGTCGGGACTGAAGGCGGGACTTCTCCAAGCGCGTGGAATAAATTCAAGCCCAACTTCTTTGACAATCCGCCAGCGCAGAAATTCTGGAACGAACTGCACTTTCCGAGGGAATATCCCCTGTCATTCTTTGAAATGAGTTTCCTGTTGCCCCATCTGCTGAAGGACGGCAGGGGCAAGCTTGATGTTTACTTCACACGGGTATTCAATCCTGTCTGGACTTACCCTGACGGTTTCTCCTGGATTGAAGCCCTCACCGATAAATCCAAGGTTGGTTTGCATGCTGCCCTGACACCGACATGGAATGAAACGGCCTATTACGCAGATTATGTTCTGCCCATGGGTCATGCATCCGAACGTCATGACATCAACAGTTACGAAACGCATAGCGGTGTCTGGATCGCCTTCAGGCAGCCCGTGCTGAGAGAGGCCGCCAGAAGACAGGGAAAAAAATTCAACTTTACTTACGAAGTAAATCCTGGTGAAGTATGGGAAGAAGATGAATTCTGGATCGAACTCTCCTGGCGCATAGACCCGGACGGATCATTGGGGATCAAAGAACATTTCATGTCCCCTTACCGGAAAGGTGAAAAGATAACCGTCGACGAATACTATCAGTACATCTTTGAACACACGGCGGGACTGAAGCAAAAAGCATCCAGTGAAGGGCTTACTCCACTGGATTACATGAGAAAGTACGGCGCGTTTGAGGTGGAGAAGTCATCCTACAACAAGCACCTTACTCCATTGTCTCAGAATGATCTTGCAGGGGCCACGGTAGATCCGGACAGCGGAATCATCCGCCGGAACGGAAAGGAAGTCGGCGTCTCCATTAACGGAGAAAGCTTCGTGGGATTCCCCACACCTTCGCGAAAGCAGGAGTTCTATTCCCACACAATGGTGGACTGGAAGTGGCCAGAATACACCATTCCAACCTACATCAAGAGCCATGTTCACCCCGAAGTAATCGATAAGTCAAAGGGAGAGTTCCCTTTGGTGCCAACTTTCAGACTGCCGGTGTTAATCCACTCCCGCTCAGGGAATGCAAAATGGCTTGCTGAAATCGCCAATCGCAATCCTATCTGGATTCATACCTCAGACGCGAAGCAGTTCGGGCTGAAGAGCGGTGACCTGGTGAGGCTCACGACTGATATCGGCTACTTTGTAGACAAGGTTTGGGTGACAGAATCCATCAAGCCGGGCATCCTGGCATGCTCGCATCACATTGGCCGTTGGCGCCGTCCGCAGGATTCCGGAAATCGCTGGGCCACCGAAACCGTTTCTATTGAAAATGATGGCACCGGCAAGTGGACGATGCGAAAGATGGAGGGCATCCGACCCTTCAAAAGCAGCGACAAGGATTCGGCAAGAATTTTCTGGAGTGACGGCGGCGTTCATCAGAACATAACCCATGCTGTTCATCCTGACCCCATCAGCGGAATGCATTGCTGGCATCAAAAAGTGAAACTAGAACGAGCCCATCCAAATGATAAGTATGGTGACATCTCCGTTGATACCAACAAGTCATTCCAGGTCTTTAAGGACTGGCTGGCCAAAACAAGGCCTGCTCCCGGTCCGGACGGTCTGAGAAGACCTCTTTGGTTTCCTCGTGCTCTTCGCCCGGTCGATGAAACGTACTATATTGAGAAATAGCACTGACTGAGGTATGGTGTGAGCAACCTGACTACACGCAAAGTATTTCCCTTCCTGCAATGGCTGCCCCTCGTTAACAGAGTCACGCTGCGATTTGATTTTCTCGCAGGACTCACAGGCGCAGTTGTAGTCCTGCCACAGGGGGTTGCCTTCGCTATGATTGCCGGGCTGCCTCCGGTTTACGGTCTCTACACTGCAATGGTGACACCGGTGGTGGCAGCGCTGTTTGGTTCATCCCATCACCTGGTCTCAGGTCCAACCACCACAACTTCGATAGCCGTATTCGCAGCCGTAAGTACACTTGCTGTTCCGGGAACCGATTCCTTCGTGACTACAGCACTTGGGTTGACCATGATCGTGGGCATTATTCAATTCTCCATGGGGATTGCGCGTCTCGGCTCGTTGGTGAATTTTGTGTCCCGGTCAGTCATTACAGGTTATACTGCCGGCGCAGCACTCCTGATTGTTACCAATCAGATCAAGCACCTTACCGGATTGTCGGTGCCGGCAGGCGCTACCTTTATTCAATCCTGGTCTTACACCTTTACACACGGAAACGAAATTAATCTTGCAACCGTGTCTCTTGGTATCGGGACCATTTTGGCTGCGGTCCTGATAAAGAGACTGAAATGGTCTCTGCCTTACTTTTTGATCGCAATGATATTGAGTGCCATTGCGGGTAGTTTACTCCTGCAGGCAATTCCCATGGTTGGGGAGATTCCATCAGGGTTGCCTGCGTTCAGGTTCCCCGGGCTTTCTTATGAAACCATCACCTCCATGGTACCCGCAGCATTCGCCGTTGCCATGCTGGGGCTAATCGAAGTTACTTCCATCTCCAGGAGTATCGCCATCCTTTCCAAGCAACGGCTGGACAGCAACCAGGAGTTCATAGGGCTTGGGTTGTCAAACATTGTGGGTGGAATGTTCTCCTGCTATGCCGGATCCGGTTCTTTCACCCGTTCGGGACTTAACTATACAGCAGGTGCCAAGACTCCGATGGCGGCAATTTTTGCTTCGATCCTTGTCATGGCCATCATGATGTTTGTGGGGCCATTTGCAGCCTATCTCCCCATGGTCACCATGGGCGGAATAATTATGCTGGTTGCATATCAGCTCATCGACTTTCACTACATCCTGCACCTAACGCAAACCAGCCGGTCGGACGCAATTGTCCTGGTCGTTACGTTCATCTCGACGCTGTTCCTGGGCCTTGTGTTTGCCATCTTCTCAGGTATTATCTTATCGTTGTACTTCTATCTGAGAAAAACCTCCAAGCCGAAAATTGTTGCGTTGGCCCCACACACCATTAATGGGAAAAGAAAATTGTTGAACGTCGCCCTGTACAGTCAAGCAGCGTGTCCGCAACTCGAGATCGTCCGTATTGATGAGTCCCTGTTTTTCGGATCAGTCGAGAATATTCGTTCTTTTTTTCATGATCTCAGTGCTGTAAAGAAACATATTCTGGTAGTGGGTAGTGGGATCAACTTCATTGATTCCTCCGGCGCAGAACTCCTTCTGTCAGAATCAGAAAGGCTGAAGTCCATCGGCGGGGGCCTTTATTATTGCCGGCTAAAAAAGCCAGTGCGTGATTTTCTCGACAAGGGATTTAAGGAAAGACTTGGGAACGAAAATTTCTTCCTCAATGAACAAGAGGCCATTGCGGCCATATTCCTTAAACTGGATAAGGGGATTTGTGCCTCTTGTCAGGCAAGGGTATTCCATGAATGTCAATCTCCACGGTCATGATGCCCGAACCGGTATCATTCAGCGCCCGCGCAATCGAGGAAGTGAAGAAGATTATGGAGGCGCAAAGCCTGTCACCCGATTATGCACTAAGGGTTGCGGTGGGCGGAGGCGGATGCAGCGGAGGTGCGGAACCTATTCTGGGATTTGACAAAAAGAAACCGGCCGATCTTGAATATTTCATCAATGGTGTGCGAATCCTCATCGACAAAAAACATCTGCTGCATCTGGCAGGCAAGAAGGTGGAGTTTTATGAAGTTGATGATCTGAGCGGGTTTCATTTCACCGATGCTCCTCTCGGCAAATGAACTGCGATGAGCGGCATCACCGGAATTCATACCCGTAGCCGGACAGCTGGGTAAGAAGGTCTTCAGGGGCATCCGTTGCTGTGATTCTTCCTTCCAGCGCCGGGCTAATAGGTGAGAATTGAGCAAGATATTCCCGGATAACAGAATGAAGTGTAGCGCCTAACTTTTTCGGTGACCCAATATTGTTTACGCGGCATAACGTGGTGTCCGGATCCCCCTCCCGCTCGCACGCAACAAAAGTGTACGATCTTTTCAGGTCGATAGGCTGGCCTTTTATCTTAATCCAGTTTATGCGCTTCCCGTCGTCTGCATTGACCGTGATGTTGACTTCCATGCCCTTGAACCTTACCACCCATCCACCAAACCGCTTAGCGGGATCTTTTGCAAAGGCATTGGTCAATTCCTTTTCCAACCACGTCCATAATTGTTGTCCTGAAACTATACCCTGCTTTGCTTCACTGTCAACCGGCAGCATGGACCATAGGTAATCTGCGGTTATCTCTGCCGTACCGGAGTGGCCGGGTACGAGAGGTGGGCAAAAGCGAAACCCATTACTTAAAGCTACATCGGGCGAATACTTCCACATGATCGCATCGGTGATGAAGTTGTCCATGGGAGTTTCCATAACATAGTAACGGAGTAATGGTGTTTTCGTAACCCCAATTACTTTGTCCAGCTCGGCACGGAAAGGGCTGCGGGCTTCTTCAATCAATTTTTTCATTTCAGGGTCTTCGGGATAGACTTCCGGGTCTACGTCAAGCAACTGATAAGATTGTTCCTTGAGCTCACCCTTCTCAACAACGAAATCCAATTTCCCTACAAAGGACCCAAAGGCACCGGGCTCAGTTACCCTGGCATGCACGCCCTGGATAGGCGTCCTGATTCTTTCATGGGTATCAGCACCGAGAATGTAGTCAACTCCTTTGGCATATGGGGTGTTGGCAAGCGCTACCTGCTGGGTCAACCCGAGATGCGTGACCAGTATGACAAGGTTGCATTTTTCGTATTCGCGAAGCAAGCGCACGTATCGTTCCAGATTTTCTTCGGGCTTCGCAAACCGGATACCTTCACTGTAGGCTGGTGATTGCCGGATGGGTGTCAGGGGATCATTATAACCTATGAATCCGATCTTGATGTTTCCAAAATGACGTACCTGATAGGGTGGGAATATCAATTCGCCATTGGAAGCATCTTTGGTGTCGTGAAACATGTTGGCGCAAGTCTTGTTTGCCGTGTAACCAAACAAGTCGCGCATCATCATCTCCTTCCCATACACCACCTCCCAGTTGCCCGGCAACATCAGGTCATACCCGATATTGTTCATCAACGGTACTATGGCCTGGCCTTTTGTCAATGCCGCCACTCCGCCGCCTTGAAAACAATCGCCCCCGTCGATCAGCATGGAACGCTCCGGATTTTGTCTTCGCAGGACATTCACCATGCTCTTGAGCGTTGCAAGACCTCCTCTTTTCCTGTACACCGCCTTGCCATTCTCAACAAAGAACTCGTCGTGCGTTAACAGCTGGGCATGGATGTCTGCCGTGTGCAACAGGCTGACTACCGTTGCCTTGCCATCCTGAATGGCCTTGTTACGCATGATTTCACGGTTCCTTGCCGCACCATCCTCTGCAAGAAGGGCTGAGGCAGAGAGAGGAGACAACAAAGACGTTCCAATTACACCAAAGCCTTTCCTCAGGAACTCGCGACGGCTGTCATGGGCCAGTGAAATGTGATCATGCAGGCCCTTCTGAGAGAGGCGCCCTGGCAGGTGGCAAGTACAATGACTGTCAGAAGAATGATCTTTTTCCACTGGTGATTTTCAATTTTTGGCAACAAGAATCATTGCCACCCTTCGTTCACCAAGTATATGGAATTTCACACAATTTTTTCCCGTCGTGATCGTACTGAGCAAACCGGTTTAATTATTGCTTTAACTTTGCCAGCGTTTAGCCATGCGGATCGCCAGGAAGATCATTCTATATACTGTTACCGCTATTGTTGTTGTCATCGGTGGCCTTGGTCTTTCCATCTATTTCTTCAAGGACCGCATCATCCAGCGTTTTATAAGCGAAGCCAATAAAAGCCTGGGGACACCAATCAAAATCGGGTCAATTGACGTGTCGGCTTTTCAGGATTTCCCAAACCTCGCCATCGTACTGCGCAACGTGTATGTTGAAGACAGTCATCCCGGTGAGTATCCTCTTCTCACTGCAAGAAAAATATCCTTTGTACTTAATCCCCTGGAAGTTTACCGGGGGCGGTATACCATCCGTGGACTTCAGTTATTGGAAAGTGAAACGAATCTTATTATTGACAAAGAAGGGCTGGACAACTACACCATCATCAAATCTGGCAGGGGGTCCGGTGGCGTTTCGTTCGACCTTCAGAACGTCAAATTGAACAAAACTTTGGTTTCGTATGTAGACATAGCCGGCACCCTCCACCATGAATTTTCCAGTGAGGCCCTTGTTGCCACCATAGTAGCCAAAGGCGACAAGTACCACATCGTGGCAAAGGGCGACCTGGTGACAGAGCAAATCGGAATCAGCGGGTCATTATATTTTCAGAAGAAAGAATTTGATGTGACTGCATCGCTGGAATACGACGATTCCCTCCGGAGCATTGCCATAGCCCCCTCCACCCTGCAACTGGAATCCGCAAGTTTCGAAGTAAGCGGCAGCTACACCTGGAAAGACAAAAATCTGATAGATCTGAAAGCCTCGGGAAAGGAAACGAATATCGGAACTCTGCTTTCCTTCTTCCCGGTCAAATCCACAACATCCCTGATGAAATACCAAAGCGAAGGCAATGTGTATTTTGATCTTGGACTGCGGGGAGAAATATCGCCCAGATCCAGTCCTGTGCTGGACGTACGTTTTGGGTTGGATAAGGCGACGATTTTTCATCCTGACCTCAAGGCTAAAATTGAGGAGGCGAATTTCAAGGGGACCTTTTCCTCTCCTCAATTGAGTCGTTGGAACAAAGCAGCACTTACACTTGAAGATGTGTCAGGGAAACTGAATGGCGCGCCTTTCACTGGGAATCTCGATATCGAAAACCTGGAAGACCCTTTCGTTGTGGCCGACTTCCACGGGGAGTTAAGTGCCGATGACCTTCTTGCACTATTCCCACGGCAGGATGTATTTGAAGTGTCCGGAAAACTGAAGGCTGACATTTCCCTAAACGGGCAAATCAATTTACTCAAGGACAAAACCACCGCACAACTCGTGAGGACACAGGGTACCGTTACGCTGACCAACCTGGATTTTCTTGCCGGCAAGGGGAAACATCACTTTGCAAACCTGAATGGCACGCTGCAATTCAATAACAACGACGTGGCCATGAGCGAGCTGGCAGGCAAATTTGAGAACACTGACTTCTTGCTGAATGGCTTTTTCAAAAATGCAGTCACGTTCCTGCTGTTTGAAGACCAGCCCATCGGCATTGAGGCCGATCTGAAATCCCAGTATGTCGACGCTGATCAGCTCTTTGCCATCGGACTGGCGGGAGAAACGCCTGGATTCAATATCTCCCCCCAACTGCATCTTAAATTCAATTGCGATGTAAAGCGGCTGCGTTACAGGAAATTTCATCCAACAGAAATACGAGGCGATCTTCTCGTTAAGAATCAGCTGGCCGTCTCACGCAGCATCAAACTCAGGGCCATGGGCGGCGCAATCACTTTGTCAGGCATTGTGGATGCAAGAAATCCCAAGGCCATCGATTTAAGCAGCTCCGCCTCATTTGACGGCATACATGTTGATTCCGTCTTCTATGTCTTTGAGAATTTCCAGCAGGATTTCATCGGATACGAACACCTGAAAGGTCAAGCTGTTGCTGACATTTCCATGGAGGGAACACTGCATGAAGATCTGCATCTTTATCCGGAAACACTGGTAGCCGACGTACATGCCACCATCCGCAACGGCGAGCTCAACGACTTTCAGCCGCTTCAGAAGCTTAATAAATACCTGGATGACGAGGGACTCAGCAAGCTCCGGTTCGCAGATCTGTCCAACGACATTCACATTGAAAACAGAACGGTATACATTCCACAGATGGACATCAGAACCAATGTCACCACCCTGCAGTTGAGCGGAACGCATACCTTCGATCAGAAAATCGATTATCGTGTGGTGGCCCCGCTGCGAAACAAAAAGAAGATTGACCCTGAGGAAGCTTTCGGCGCAATAGAGGACGACCTGAAGGGAAGGTCAAAAGTGTACTTCCGGATCACGGGCACAACGGACCAATATGAAGTGAAGTACGATAAGGAGGCCGTCAGGAAGAAAATCAGCGGCGACATAAAGAAAGAAGTGCTGGAACTTAAAGAAGCGCTGAAGCTAAAGGGCAAGAAGAAGAAAGAAGTGGAGCTGGATAAGGATGAAGTTTTTGACTGGTAATGGATTACGCTATTTCTGGTTTCTGGTTCCTCGTTTCGTGAGGTCACAGAGATTTTGCTTCGTTCCAATACACATCCATTTCGGCCAGAGTCATTTCGCCCAGTTTTTTTCCGTCGCGGGCAGACGCTTGCTCAAGGTACTGGAATCGCCTGATGAATTTCTTGTTTGTCCGTTCCAGTGCCTCTTCAGGGTCGATGTCAATGAAGCGTGCATAGTTGACCAGTGAAAAAAGCAGATCACCGAACTCGGCAGTGGCTTTCTCCTTATTAATTTGTTCCTTGTCCTGCGCCCGAAATTCTTCCCGGAACTCACGCATTTCCTCCTCAACTTTCTCCCAGACCTGCTCGCGTTTCTCCCAGTCGAAACCAACCCCTCTGGCTTTATCCTGCACGCGAATGGCTTTTACCAGTGCAGGTAATGATTTTGGCACACCTTCCAGCACACTTTTGTTGCCGGATTTCAGCTTGATTTTCTCCCAGTTCGACTTGACGGTATCTTCATCCTGAGCGACAACATCACCATACACATGCGGGTGCCGTTCAACCAGTTTGTCACAAATGGCATTCAGCACATCCGCGATATCGAATTGATTCCGCTCAGAGGCGATCCGTGCATAGAAAATGTTGTGAAGCATCAAATCTCCCAACTCCTTCCTTACCTCAGTGACATTGCCGTCCAGGATGGAATCAGAAAGTTCATAGGTCTCCTCAATAGTGAGGTGCCGCAGGCTCTCCCAGGTTTGCTTCTTATCCCAGGGGCAATTTTCCCGCAGTTCGTCCATGATGGTCAGCAAACGATCAAATGCCTTAAGTTTGGCTTCACGGTTAAGATCAGGGGTTACTGGCGGCTTTTTCATAAACGAACTTAAGAGGACTGATGATTGTTTTTTGAGTAACTTTGGGCAAGTTCTGATTCACAAGCCGACTGTCCAAATTCTGAACGCCATGACGCTTTTTCTGCTTACGCTTGCCATATTCGGACTCTTCTTCCTGCTGATGTCCGTCCGCTTGATATTCATAAAGAATGGTGAATTCAGAGGAACATGCGCAACCCAAAGCCCTTTTCTGGCGAAGCAAGGAATTGTCTGCGGTTATTGCGGCAGGACCATGGGTGAAGGAGAATCCTGTCCCAATGCGGATCAGCAGGATCCTGCCCTGGCACCACTGCCTGAAATAGGGAAGTAAGGACTACTTCAATCATTCACATTATACCCTCACTCATCAATGAGCCTGATAAAATCCATCAGTGGGATTCGTGGTACTATCGGAGGCCGACCTGGCGACGCCCTCACCCCTGTTGATGTAGTAAAATTTGCCGCTGCATATGGCAGCTGGATTTGTGCCCGAAAGGGAAAGAAGATTGTCATAGGGCGCGATGCTCGGCTCTCCGGAGAGATGGTGACCACGCTGGTAGCCTCCACTTTGCTGGGCCTTGGCCTGGATGTTATCGATGTCGGATTATCCACCACGCCTACGGTGGAAATGATGGTGCCCAAATGGAGAGCTGATGGCGGAATCATTCTCACTGCCAGTCACAATCCTGTGCAATGGAATGCATTGAAACTGTTGAATGAAAAAGGAGAATTCATCTCGGCAGCCGATGGAGAAGCTATTCTGGCGCTTGCATCGAAAGAGGATTTTCAATTTGCCGCGGTGACCCATCTTGGGAAGTATTCACAAGTCAGCAACGCAATTCAACTCCACATTGAGCAGGTAAAGAACTACAAGTGGGTCGACGTTAACGCCATTCGTAAGGCTAAATTCAAAGTGGTGGTGGATGCAGTGAATTCAACCGGTGGCATCGCCATTCCTGAGCTGCTGAAAGCACTCGGAGTGAAAACAGTGAAGAAGCTGAACTGCGAACCCAATGGCAAATTTGCTCATAATCCAGAGCCACTCCCCGAACACCTGAAAGGCATTTCGGCCGAAGTAAAGAAAGGACGGTATGATCTGGGCATCGTCGTAGATCCGGATGTGGACAGGCTTGCACTCATTCAGGAGGATGGTAAGCCATTTGGTGAGGAATACACGCTGGTGGCCGTCGCTGATTTGATACTTAAGAAGAAGAAAGGGAGCACCGTATCCAATCTCTCATCCACGAGGGCATTGCGCGACATCACTGAAAAGGCCAGTGGCAGCTATCATGCCGCGGCTGTCGGAGAGGTGAACGTGGTGACGAAGATGAAAGAAGTGAAGGCTGTTATTGGCGGAGAAGGTAACGGTGGCATTATTGTACCGGATTTTCATTATGGCAGAGATGCCCTCATCGGGGTAGCTTTGTTCCTCACCCATCTCGCCAAGTCCGGGATGAAAGCGTCCGAATTAAGAAAGACTTATCCTCAATATTATATTTCAAAGAACAAGATCGAACTCACTCCGTCAATTAATGTGGATCGGGTTCTCTCGAGGATTCGCGAACAATATGCCAAGGAGAGAATCAGCACCATAGACGGCGTAAAGATCGACTTTGAGGAAAGGCGCGAGTGGGTTCATCTGCGAAAGTCGAATACGGAACCAATCATCCGGGTTTACGCGGAATCGGCAACGGAAGTATCCGCTAATGCTCTGGCCAAAAAAATGCTTGAAGATCTGGCCAGGGCCGCCGAAAGCGCATAGCACCGCTGATGGTCACTAATTGCGTTAGCTTCAATTGGCAATAACACATTATTTTTGCAGGCCATGTCCATATATCTAGACAATGCTGCTACAACTCCATTAGATCCGGAGGTGTTTGAAGCCATGAAACCTTTTCTAACGGAAGATTTTGGTAATCCTTCCTCTACACATTCCCATGGCAGAAAAGTAAGGGCAGCCATTGAATCGTCAAGAAAAAAGGTGGCAGAGTTGCTCAACTGTACACCCGGTGAGATCATTTTCACCTCCGGAGGAACAGAAGCTGATAATGCACTTATACTTGGCAGTATTCAGCGCTATGGGATCAGCGATGCCATAACCTCCACCATTGAACACCATGCCGTGATGCACACCCTTGAGACGATGGCCTCAGGCGGAAAGATCAGCATACATCATGTTGATCTTGATGAAAAGGGTCACGTTGATTTCAGGCATCTTGAAGATTTATTGAAGCGGTATCCCAATGCGCTTATTTCTCTCATGCAGGCCAACAACGAGATCGGCAATCTGCTCGATATGAAACGTGCAGGCGAACTTGCCCGTCAATATCAGGCCTATTTCCACTCGGATACAGTTCAGGCAATCGGACACTACCGGCACGACATGAAGGACCTTTACGTGTGCGGAATGACTGCAGCAGCTCATAAATTTCACGGCCCCAAGGGCAGTGGCTTCATGTATATCCGCAAGGATCATAAGATCAGCCAATTGATCCACGGAGGCTCACAGGAGCGTGACATGCGAGGCGGAACCGAAAATGTTTATGGAATCATCGGTTTGGCTAAAGCACTTGAAATTGCCTATCGCGATATGGATGCTCATACAAGGCATATCCGCGGACTGAAGTCAAGAATGATTGCAAAGCTTCGCGAGTTGATTCCGGGTGTAAGCTTCAATGGCGATTCCGAAAACCCTGACCGAAGCCTGTATACCGTGTTGAATGTAAGCCTTCCCGAATCTGATGAAAATGATATGATTCTTTTCAATCTGGATCTGCAGGGAATATCTGCTTCCGGCGGCAGTGCCTGCAGCAGCGGTGCATCCACGGGCTCTCATGTCCTAAATGCGTTATACCCTGAGTCAAGAAGGGGCGCTATCCGCTTTTCATTCAGCAAATACAATACAACCGAGGAGATCGATCAGGCTGTAATAAAACTTTCGCAAATCTGCGGAGTTGCTGTCTGATATGGATGTTTCTTTCATTGGGTCGGGAAATCTGGCGTGGCATCTTGCACCTGCACTCGACAATGCCGGGTACGTAGTAAGAGAAGTCTACAGCCAGAATCCGAAACATGCAGCTGCCCTGACCGAACGGCTTTACCAAGCTGAAGTCAAAGCCAGCCTTGATTTTTCGACCAGCCGTTCTAACCTGTTTGTGATTTGCGTCTCAGATAGCGCCATTCGCGACGTTGTAACTGAAATGATTTTGCCGGAAGATTCCATCCTTGTTCATACTTCAGGAAGCATGCCGTTGAGTCTTTTGGATCTTGCTGCCTCTTCAGCAACCGGGGTGATATATCCGCTTCAAACCTTTTCAAAACATAAGAAGGTTGAGTTCAGAAATGTTCCGTTCTTTATCGAGAGCAACGATCCGGAGACCGAAATACTGTTGATGGGAATAGCAAAGGCGCTGAGTGTCAACGTGAGAAAAATCACATCCGATGAACGCCAAGCCTTGCACGTAGCTGCTGTTTTTGCCTCTAACTTTTCCAACTACATGCTCACCCTTTCCAAAGACATTCTTCAGGAAAACAGCATGGACTTTGACCTGGTCAAACCGCTCATTCAGGAAACCATTCAAAAAGTGCTCACCATCGGGCCTGAGCTTGCGCAGACCGGCCCGGCTATGCGCGGGGATCTTGAGACGCTCGACCAGCACCTGGAAGCCCTTAAAGACAAGGAGCATCTGCTTTCCGTTTATAAACTTTTGAGCCAGCAGATTATCGACCGGTACCAGGGATAATTGGTTCCCATCTTAAACTACCAGTTGCCCTTACTTTGCCGCCACATATCAAAGTAGCATTCGAACAGCGCGTCAGAATTATCTACTTTGATCCGGACAAAATTACATTCGCCATGAAGAAAATATTTCTCGTTGCCTTATCGATTTGGTCTGCCTCCGCCTTGGGGCAGGGGATTTCCAGGGATAAAATGGATCCGGCTGTGACGGAAGTGTGGGACCTAAAACCTAAGAAGATTACTCCGGGCGCACAAGTAGGAGAAGCGCCATCAGATGCGATCATTCTTTTCGATGGAAAGGACCTGAGCGCATGGTCAGCCGCGAAAGGAGGAGATGCCCGCTGGGAAGTGAAAGACGGAGCCATGACGGTTGTGAAAGGAACCGGCGACATCAAAACAAAGCAAGCTTTTGGTGATTTTCAGTTGCATATTGAATGGCGGGCGCCGGAAAAAGTGGAAGGTGAAGGACAAGGGCGCGGCAACAGCGGGATCTTTCTTCAGGAAAGATATGAGTTGCAGGTGCTGGACAGTTATGAATCGGTAACCTATTCAAACGGTCAGGCAGGTTCTATTTATAAACAATCCATTCCTTTGGTCAACGCCTGCAAGAAGCCAGGTGAATGGCAGACGTATGATGTGATTTTTACTGCCCCAAAGTTCAGTGATAACGGAAGGGTAATTACGCCGGCCTGTGTGACTGTATTGCATAATGGTGTTGTGATTCAGAATAACACGCAAATCCTGGGTCCAAGCGAGTTCAAGGGCCTGCCTGTATACCAACCTCATGGCAAAGCATCTATCAAGCTGCAGGACCATGGCAATCCGGTAAGCTACAGAAATGTGTGGCTGCGGGAACTGTGAGGAGCTGACAGCGCTTCCCCTAAAATTGAACTAATAAAAAAAGTCAGGCTGACCGCCTGACTTTTCAATTTGTTCTTGAAGAAGATTAATTGTTGGGTGTATTGGCAACGACTTCTCCATGGAAGCGCAGCATGACCACTCCGTTTTCCACGTTGGCCATCACGGTGATGGATTTGTCGAAAGCGCCAGGAGCAGCTGCGTTATAAGTCGCCTTCACATAGCCTTTTCCACCGGGAGGAATCGGATCTTTGGACCAATCCGGGATAGTGCATCCGCATGAGGGCTGGGCGTTGGTTATCACGATCGGAGCCTTGCCGGTATTGGTGAATTTGAATTCATGGGTAACCGGGACGCCCTGCTTGATCTTGCCGAAATCGAAATTCATATTGTCGAATGAAGCCACACCAGTTTCAGTCTTCTGGGTTGTGGCCTGACCATAGCTGGTCCCTACTATCAGGGCAAAAACCGCTAGAAACATTAAATTTTTCATGATTCTGATATTATGGTTTAAAGGTACTGGGTTCCGTTGAACGCCACAAACATCGTATCAAAAGCTGCGCCACTCTGTTAATAAGGCCCAAATGAATGTTAATGACTTGTTAATCCCGTCACCCGGCGGATGTATACGTTTTACCTTTGGGAGGTGAGCCGTAACACACTCAGGGTCATTATTATTCTTGCTGCTGTCAGCATTGCAGGCATTGCCTTCACACAGATCTATTGGGTGAGCAAGGCTTTTGACATTCGCGAAAACCAGTTCAATCGCGACGTCAATACCGCTCTGGGCAATGTAGCCGCCAAAATTCTGGAAATCAATCGTGCACCCTCGCCCGCGAATAATCCCGTGCAGCAAATGGCCACCAATTATTTCGTGGTTCTGGTCAATGGTCCGATCGACGCCGGCATCCTTGAATTCCTGCTGATCTCTGAATTTGAAAAAAGAAACATCACGGCTGAATTTGAATATGGAATATATGATTGTGCCGAAAGATGCATGGTGGGTGGCAATTACATTTCTCCGCGAAAAACAAAAGTGTCAGCTCATTTTCCAGAGACACCGCGATTTAATAATGACGGCTACTATTTTGCGGTCCAGTTCCCGGGCCTGCAGGCTAACCTTATCAGTCAGATGGGAATATGGGGATTCTCATCGGCGGTATTGCTTGTGGTCATATTCTTCTTCGTGTATACGATCTTTGTAATCCTGAAGCAAAAACGTCTTTCAGAAGTTCAGCGGGATTTTATCAACAACATGACGCATGAATTCCGGACGCCCATTTCCACTATTGCCATTTCTTCGGAGGTTTTGAGGGATCCAGGCATAGTTCATCAACCTGAGAGACTGCTTAACTATTCGACGATCATTCAAACAGAAGCGAGCCGGCTCCAGCAGCAGGTGGAACGGGTTCTGCAAATGGCGCAGGTTGAGAAGTCAAACGTGGGGCTGAAGTTGGAGGTCCTGAACCTGCATGCCTTGATACATGAAGCAGTTGCCAATCATCAACCCGCCCTTGAAACCACCGGTGGTCAAATCTTCCTCGACCTATCGGCCAGCCATCCAATTGTTATGGGCGACAAACTGCATCTTGCCAATGTATTCTATAACCTTCTTGACAATGCGTTCAAGTATAATCATGGCCAGCCGCTCATCACTCTTAAAACGTTACAAGAAGGGAACCGGATCAGAATAAGCATTGGTGATAACGGTATTGGGATCCCATCCGATGCGCTGAAAAGGGTTTTCAAGAAATTTTACCGTGTCCCTACGGGCAATATTCATAATGTAAAAGGGTTTGGGATTGGTCTGAGCTACGTCAAATGGATATCCGAGAAACTTGGAGGCAGCATTTCCGTTGAAAGTAAAGCGGGTAAAGGTTCGGTGTTTCATATAATACTTCCCCAACATCAACCCTGATCAGGCATGACCAAAATACTTCTCGTTGAAGATGATCCTGCCCTCGGATTTGTCATTAAGGATAATCTGACCGTCAGGGGTTTTGCCGTAAGCCTGTGCAAGGACGGCGAAGAGGGCTATGAAGTCTTCAGTAAGGACAAATTTGATCTGTGCATCCTGGATGTAATGCTGCCCAGAAAGGACGGCTTCACGCTCGCCAGCCAGATAAGAGAAAAGGACACAAGGGTTCCCGTACTTTTTCTTACAGCCAAGTCCATGACAGAAGACCGTATTGCGGGTTTCCGCGCAGGCGGTGATGACTACATCATTAAACCATTCAGCATGGAAGAGCTGATGCTGCGGATGGAAGTGTTTCTCCGCAGAAGTCAGCCCACTTCAACTGAAGAGAAGTTGACAATTGGTCATTATATGTTCGATTGCAGGAACCTTGTGCTTCTTCATCCATCCGGCCCCAGAACACTCACACACAAGGAGGCTGCAGTACTCAAGCTATTGTGCACCAACCGCGACCGGGTTTTGAAAAGAGAAGAGATACTCAAGAGCATCTGGGGAGATGACGACTATTTTATGGGTAGAAGCCTGGACGTTTTTATTTCAAAGCTTCGGAAATACCTTAAGTCAGATCCCTCCATTGAGATTGTCAATTATCATGGGGTTGGTTTCCGTCTTCAGGCTCAACCCTAGGACTTCTTCGTGTGCCGGCATAAAGTTCGTATTCCAATAGCCGGCAGTCTAATTTAGCGCTGTAGAATTCTATTCGCCGTTTAGCTTTCAATCCTATTTTTTTGGCCAACTCCATATTGCCTGAAAAAATGTAGCCCATGTACCCCTGGCATTTTTTCTTCAGAAAGTCACCCAATTGCTCATAGGTTGCTTCCAATTCCTTGAGTTCACCCAGCCGTTCACCGTACTCCGGATTAAAAAAGATAACGCCAGGCGGTGACGGAACAGGCGTATCGCGAAAATCACAAACAGAAAATTCCAGATAGGGCAGCACTCCGGCCGCTTCTGCGTTAACTTTTGAAATAGCGATCGCGTCTTCACGGTTGTCAGTTGCAATAATTTTCAGTCCTGGTCTATCCTCTACTGAAGCTTTCATGCGTGCCAATTCTACCTCATAGTAAGAAGGCTGGTAGCCTTTGACGTGCATGAATCCATAGGCGGACCTGAACAAACCGGGATAGCGGGAGGTGGCCAGTAATGCAGCCTCGATGGCTATTGTGGAAGAGCCACACATGGGATTAACAAATGGACATTTCCTGTCCCACTGCGTCGCCAACAAGGTTCCCGCAACGAGGGCTTCCAGCATGGGGGCTTTCCCGGGGATTTTACGGTAGCCATGCTTGGCAAGTGTGTGACCGGAAGTATCGATAAAAACCTCGGCACGTTCATCCTTCCAATAGAGATGTACTACCGTGAAATCCAGGAGTGGACCTGAGTCCGGCCTCTGACCGGATTGATTACGAATGCGGTCGGCGATGGCATCCTTGACTTTTACATTAAGGAAGAGATTGTTGTTAACCGTAAAGTGGTCTACCTTGCTGGTAACACAAACATATCCGTTTGAAGGTACTACTTCCTCCCATGCGAAGGCGACGAGTGAACGGTATACATCATCAGGTTTATCTGAACGAAAAGTCTTGAGAGAATACAGAATCTGGCTCGCACAACGAAGGCGAAGATTCAGATGAATGCAGTCTTTCATGGTTCCTTTCAACTCAATCCCGGTCGGGAACATACGATCGATCTGATAACCCAGTGCTTCCGTCTCCAACTTCAGAAATGGTGCCAGGCGCTTGTTGCATGTAACAATGATCCTTGAGGGGTTTTGAAACAAATCCTTCATTTAAAAATGTCTTTGAGTACCTCCAGAGATCGAATTGGGCCAAGATTTTCGAGGTGCGTTCCGTAGAAGCGAATCAGATGGTCGAGGAGGTTTCTTCGCGTGAAATAGCTCATAGGGATCGGCTGGTCATACGGCGCCTGCAGCAAACATTCCAGCAACTCCTCCTCGCCAGGCTCGGGGCGATGCCCCGCCAGCACTTCAGAAGCCGTCTGTACTTCGAATCCCAGATATCGACTCAGCTTGAGCAGGAAGAGAAGATGAAAGTTTTCAGGCTCTTGTGTCTGATCCAGTGCGATAAAGGACGCTACCATAAAATCAGTCATTTCTTCTGTGTGGCTCTTTTCGCGTACCACCTTGTTCAGGATCTCGGTAAGGAAGATGGCAATAGCTGACTTCCGCAAGTCCTGATGAATCTCCCGGTAGACATGAACGCACTTCACTTCTTTTATCCGCATCAGGTTTGCGTTATCGCGGTGATAAACCACCAAGTCGAGCAGGGTCAAAGGCTGGAAAAGGGCCATTCTGCTTCTCTTTCCTGAACGTACTCCGTTGACCAGATAGCCCTGAAGTCCAAATGCTGAGGTAAAGATGTTGACTATGACAGATGTATCCCCGTAGCGCGTACAGCGAAAGACAATGCCACGGGTTTTCAGAAGCATGATTGATTGTTTTATTGTTACCCTCTCAATGTTCGGAATCAAAGAGGCATATCCCTCACCTCTTTTTCAAACGCTCGCCTCTTTCTTTCATTCCTTCCATGAATGCCTTCCGGCTCCTTGCCTCATAGGTGTCCTTCTCTCCAAGCATCACTTGCGCACTGGTATCATTCAGCCTGAAAGAGTAGGAGGCCAATTCTCCTGTTTGTGCACAGATAGCATGCACTTTTGTAACGAATTCTGCTACGGCCAGCAAGTCGGGCATGGGACCGAATGGTTTTCCCTCGAAATCCATATCAAGCCCGGCCACAATGACTCGCTTACCGGAATTGGCAAGCTGGTTGCACACATCAACAATCGCAGAATCAAAAAACTGGGCTTCATCAATGCCCACGACATTGCAATTTCCTGCGAGGAGCAGGATATCACTGGCAAACTGTACAGGCGTGGACCTGATTGTTCGCTCGGAATGAGACACAATGTTCGTTTCATGATATCGCTGATCGATCGCAGGCTTGAAGATTTCGACCTTTTGTTTTGCAATGAGCGCCCGGTTCAGTCTTCTGATGAGTTCTTCGGTTTTACCCGAGAACATGCAGCCGCAAACAACTTCAATCCAGCCAACACGGCCCTCCGATTCTGTTCCTCCCAGCTGCGGTTCTATAAACATATGTGCAAGTTAATGGTCGCCGTCAAATTCCCGATGTGGAGTTAGCGCTGATTCAATACCTTTGGCCCTCAAACGATTACTCCTTGGAAATCATTTCTCGTTTGCCGGAAACCGGCACTTCCATTTTCACAGTCATGTCAAAAATGGCCCTGGAGCATGGCGCCATCAATCTGTCGCAAGGGTTTCCCGATTTTCCTGTTTCAGAGGCTTTGATTGAGTTGATTCATCAGAACATGCTGGCCGGGCACAACCAATATGCGCCTATGCCTGGCGTAGCTGCACTCCAGCAAGTAATTGCTACAGCCGTGCAGCGCAGCTATCAGAGACCAACCGACCCCGAGAAAGAAGTAACCGTGACCGCCGGTGGCACTGAGGCGTTGTTTGCGACTATTGCTGCTTTGGTCCACCCCGGAGATGAAGTTATCGTGTTCGATCCATCCTATGATTCATATGGACCCTCTATCCGTCTGAATGGAGGAGTCCCTGTCCACATCGACTTGAAGATGCCGAAGTTCTGGATCGACTGGGATGAAGTCAGGGCACGCATTTGCGACCGGACGAGGATGATCATTATCAATACCCCTCACAATCCTACGGGCACTGTTCTGCAGGAGCGTGATCTTCGCGAGTTGGAGGATATTGTTGCCAGACACAACATCATCGTTCTAAGCGATGAGGTATATGAATGGCTCATCTTCGATTCAATGGAACACCAGAGCGTTCTCAAATATCCTGCGCTTGCCGAGAGTGCTGTTGCAGTTTTCTCTTTTGGGAAGACATTCCATGCAACCGGTTGGAAGGTAGGTTATGTTGTAGCTACAGAGAATCTTACACGGGAAATCCGCAAGACCCACCAGTTTATTACTTTCAGCGTAAATACTCCTGTTCAGCTCGCCTTGGCCGAATACATGCGAAACCCTGAAAACTATATTCACCTGGGTCAGTTTTATCAGCAAAAGCGCGACTTCTTCCTCGACCAGATAAGGGGATCATCCTTTGAACCCCTCCCCAGTCATGGAACCTATTTCCAACTCATGTCGTATCGAAATGTTTCCATGAGACCCGACGTGGAGATGGCAACCTGGATGACGAAAGCGCACAAGCTGGCCTCCATTCCCGTTTCGGTCTTTTATAATAATAAGAGCGACCACAGGATACTTCGTTTCTGTTTCGCCAAAAGTCAGCAAACACTGTCAAAGGCAGGTGAAATCCTGAGAAAGTTGTAATGAAACCTTTAAAAGTTTCTTTGATTCAATCTACTCTTCACTGGGAAGATCCTCAGGCCAATATGGCAATGCTAGAGGAGAAGATCTGGCAGCTTTCCGCTCCTGTTGATGTTATAGTACTTCCTGAGATGTTTACCACCGGATTTACCATGAATGCATCATCGGTTGCGGAAGTCATGGGTGACCGAACTTTCAGGTGGATGAAGCAGATGTCAGCGCAAACAGGCGCATTGCTCCTGGGGAGTTTTATTTCAAAGGAAGATGGCCGGTATTTCAACCGGTTGTTATGGATGGAGCCTGACGGGCAGTTCAAAACCTACGACAAGCGACATCTCTTCAGAATGGCAAATGAACATCAGGCCTATTCACCAGGTTCAGACCGGCTGGTGGGCATCTGGAAAGAATGGAGAATCTGCCCCTTGGTTTGTTATGACCTTCGTTTTCCCGTTTGGAGTCGCAACGGTTGGGATGTCGAAAACAACAGAATGGTCTATGATGTCCTCATCTATGTGGCCAACTGGCCTTCAGCCAGAGTCACGCAATGGGATTGTTTGCTTAAAGCCCGAGCCATTGAAAACCTTTCTTATGCCGTTGGCGTCAACCGTACGGGTATGGACGGACTGGGTATCGGATATGATGGACACTCGGCAATATATGGTCCACGCGGAGAAGTGCTGGGCTTTGAAGAAGAAAAAGAGACTATCCTGTCGGCTACCCTTGACCCGGAAATTCTTGCGCAGTATCGATCAAGATTTCCTGCCTGGATGGATGCCGATACATTCGAAATCAAATGAGGCCCCGACCTTCTAATTGCCTGAAAATACCGGTAATTTTGCGGCCTCAACTAAGCCTCCATGTCCAGCCGAAAAATCACCCGCGCCCTCATTTCTGTCTTCAAGAAGGATAACCTCGAATCGATCATTGAAGCGCTGGCCTCCCAGAAAGTAGAATTGATCTCTACCGGAGGTACTCAGGAATTCATTGAAAAACTCGGCTATCCTGTTACACCCGTTGAGAAACTGACTGGGTTCCCTTCCATTTTCGGCGGCCGGGTGAAGACCCTGCATCCGACTGTATTCGGCGGCATTTTGTACAGACGGGATGAGGCCGAAGATTTAGGGCAGGTAAAGGAATTTTCCATTTCCGCAATTGATCTGGTCATGGTTGACCTTTACCCATTTGAAGAAACAGTTTCGCAAGGGGGTACTCCGGAGGAAATCATCGAAAAAATTGATATCGGAGGTATTTCACTCATTCGGGCTGCTGCCAAGAACTTTCAGGATGTGCTCGTTGTATCCTCCAGAGCGCAATACCAGGAAGTACTCGATTTGCTCAGGAATAAGCATTGTTCAACAGAACTGGAGGACCGGCGGCGATTCGCCACCATGGCTTTTGATGTCACATCGCACTATGATTCGGCCATTTTCCAATACTTCAACCGCGATGCTGCTACATTAAGTTTCAAGTCAAGCCTTATGGGTGGCCGGGCGCTCCGATATGGGGAAAACCCCCATCAAAAAGCAGTTTTCTATGGCAATCTGGATGAATTGTTTGAACAATTGAACGGAAAGGAGTTATCCTTCAACAATCTCGTTGACATAGATGCGGCCATTCACCTGTTAAATGAGTTCCCTGATGAAACGGCATTTGTTATCATCAAGCACACCAATGCATGCGGGGTAGCCACAGCACCCAGCGTAAAAGAGGCCTATCTCAAAGCATTTCAGGCGGATACGCTTTCAGCCTTCGGCGGCGTCCTTGCTACCAACAAGCCAGTAGACCTGGATGCGGCTGAAGCCATGCATTCTCTGTTTTTCGAAATTTTTGTTGCTCCCTCCTTCAGTCCGGAGGCCTTTGAATTACTTAAAACAAAGAAGAATCGGATTCTCCTGAGACAACTTCAGCCGGTTGCGCAGGGCCGGCAGGTAAAAACCCTTCTAAACGGTATTATTGAACAAGACCACGACTGGAAGACAGATACCGAAGAAGACCTGAAAGTTGTGACCAGGCGGATGCCTACTGAAAAGGAAATTCGGAGCCTTCTGCTTGCCTCCAAGATTTGCAAGCATACTAAATCCAATACTATCGTATTGGTACAAGAGGGTCAGATGGTGGCCAGTGGTGTAGGGCAAACCAGCCGCGTGGATGCCCTAAAACAGGCTATAGAAAAAGCAAAGACGTTCGGGTTTACCCTTGATGGCGCCGTGATGGCCTCAGATGCTTTTTTCCCTTTTCCGGATTGTGTGGAGATTGCCTCAGCAGAAGGAATTAAGGCCGTGATCCAGCCGGGCGGATCAATCAAGGATCAGGACTCCATCGACAGTTGCAACAAGAACGAGATGTCGATGGTATTTACCGGGTACAGGCATTTTAAGCATTGACTTGCATAACCCCCGATTATTTCTCGTAATTTCGGGGCAATTTTCAAATGCTTCCACAAGAACAAACAGGAAGGAGTAAACAAGCATGGGACTTTTCGATTTTTTCACCAGTGATATTGCAATCGACCTCGGTACTGCCAATACCCTGATCATACATAAAGACAAAGTGGTTGTGGACGAGCCGTCCATTATCGCACTGGACAAACTCAGCGGCAAAGTGCTGGCCATAGGACGCGAGGCCATGCAGATGCATGAGAAGACACACGAGAACATCAAGACCATCCGGCCTCTTAAGGAAGGAGTGATCGCTGACTTTCACGCCGCGGAGATGATGATCCGCGGCATGATAAAGATGATTGATACCGGCAAGCGCCTCTTCCCGCCGTCATTGCGCATGGTTATCTGTATCCC
Organism: Cyclobacteriaceae bacterium; assembly: GCA_039810905.1. Classification (GTDB taxonomy): domain Bacteria; phylum Bacteroidota; class Bacteroidia; order Cytophagales; family Cyclobacteriaceae; genus ELB16-189. The sequence goes on from JBDHXU010000010.1 coordinate 36,877, forward strand.
TTCTGCCATCACCGAGGTAGAGAAGCGCGCCGTTCGCGACTCAGCCGAACATGCCAATGCGAAGGAGGTATATATGATTCACGAACCGATTGCAGCTGCTGTGGGAATTGGCATTGACATTGAGCAGCCTATCGGCAACATGATTGTCGATATTGGTGGTGGAACAACCGACATTGCTGTCATTGCTTTGTCGGGCATCGTTTGTGATCAGAGCATTCGCATCGCGGGAGACACCTTTAACAGGGACATCCTTGATTACATGCGCAGGCAGCATAACCTTCTGATTGGAGAACGTACTGCTGAACGCGTTAAGATAGAAGTGGGCTCGGCGCTTACCGAACTGGATGACGGTCCGGATGACTATGAAATTCGCGGACGCGATCTCATGACCGGTATCCCCAAAACCATCAAGATTTCCTACAGCGAAGTGGCTTTTGCGTTGGATAAGTCCATTTCCAAACTGGAAGAGGCCGTGCTCAAAGCACTCGAACTTTCACCACCCGAGCTTTCCGCCGACATATACGAGCGCGGAATATATCTCACTGGCGGTGGCGCCCTGCTCAGAGGTCTGGACAAACGACTTTCCCTCAAGACCAAACTTCCTATCCATGTGGCCGATGATCCGTTGAGGGCCGTGGTCAGAGGAACGGGGGCAGCTTTGAAAAATCTGAATCATTACAGAAAGGTGTTGATGACCTGATTCATGCAGCGTCTGCTTAACTTCTTGTATGAGTATCGTGCATTTTTCACTTTCCTTCTGCTGGAATTCCTCTCTGCCTGGATGCTGGTACAAAACAATGATTTCCAGTCAACCGCTTACTTCAATACTGCGAACGGCTTAGCCGCCAACATTATCGGGTTCTCGCAGAAAGCTTCAGCGTATTTTTCATTGGGAGATGTCAATACGGAACTGTCGCGTGAAAACGCGCAATTGAAAACCGTGCTGGAACTTCAGCGGCAACATTCACGAAATCCATTTGCTGTACAGGACACTGTCATCAGGTATGAATTTACGAGTGCAAAAGTCATCAACAGTTCCGTTGCCCAGTTCAAGAATTTCATCACCATCAACAGGGGAAAAGATGCCGGGATTCAGCCCGGCATGGCGGCCATAAGTACCTTCGGTGCTGTTGGCAAGGTGAAAGCCGTATCCGAGCATTTCGCCGTGCTGATTTCCATCCTTAACATTGACGAACAGGTATCAAGCGTACTGAAACGCACCGGCAGCATCGGTACGGTACAATGGGATGGAACAGATCCCCGCATGGTGAACCTGCTTTATATTCCACGACACGTAGTTCCTCAAGCCGGCGATACTGTTGCGACTTCAGGCTACAATGCAGTTTTCCCGGATGGCGTTTTAATCGGAATTGTCAAAGATGTCAGACTCAGGGAAGAAGCCCCGTTTTATGACATCAAGGTGGAATTGGCGCAGGACTTTACTCGGTTGTCATATCTGAAAATAGTAAAGAGCCGTCTGAAGGATGAGCTGGACTCGCTTGAGGTCGCAACGAAGGGAAAAGAACCATGAACCGATCGGCCATATTTATTGTCATTTCATTTGTGGTCTATCTGCTGGCACAGGTCATGCTATTCAGACAGTTGGTGCTATTCAATACCGCCTTTTGCTTTCTCTACGTAGCATTTGTGTTGATGCTGCCAATTGAGACAAATAACCTGGCTTTAATGTTTATTGCTTTTGTCATGGGCTTCCTCGTCGACGTATTTTACGATAGCCTGGGGCTGCACACCATGAGCCTGGTTCTGATTGCCTACCTCCGTAACTATTGGCTTGTAACCATTACGCCTCAGGGCGGCTATGATGCCGGAGAGGGGCCTACCCTGGCCGCTAATGGATTACAATGGTTTCTGGTCTATACCCTACCGCTCCTCTTTATCCATCATTTTGTTCTCTTCTTCACGGAAGCTGGTGGCTTCCGTGTCTTTTGGTTCACCATGTCGAAGGTGATGTCAAGCCTGCTTTTCACACTCTTTGTTGTACTATTTTTACAGTACTTTTCATTTGACCGAAGACGATGAACGAGGGTAGAAAAGAGATATTTCAGATTGTCATCGTTCTCACGGGACTGATCTTCCTGGTCAAGCTCTTCTTCATACAGGTTATCAGCAGCCACTATGCAGAAATGGCCGACAGCAATGCCATTCTCCGGCAAGTGGATTACCCTTTCCGCGGCCTAATTTATGACCGCAATGGCAGACTCATCGTTTACAACTCGCCAGAATTCAAACTTGAAGTCCTGTTAAAGGATGTAAGGAATTTTGATTCTGCCAAGTTTTGCAGTGTCTTCTCCATGTCAAGGGAAGAGCTCAGGAAAGCATTCAAAGACATGAAGGGAAGGAAGGAGTTCTCCCCGTACAAACCCACCGTCTTTGTCGACCAACTTTCAAACGCCGACTATGCCCGGGTACAGGACTATTTGGATGAGTTCCCGGGATTCTATGTTCAGGCCCGAACCACCCGGGCTTATTCTACTACAGCATTGGCCAACACCCTCGGCTACGTAAGTGAAATCAGCAAGAACCAGCTTGAAAAGGACCCGCAAAGAATCTACCGGCAGGGCGACTACATAGGGCAAAGTGGAATAGAGGCCTATTATGAACAGCAACTCCGTGGAGTACGCGGGGTGCGGTTCAAGCTGCGTAATGTGAAGGGTATCATCAAGGGCTCTTTCAAGAACGGAGCCTATGATACGTTGTCCATACCAGGCGAAGATCTTGTGACAGGTATCGACCTTGACCTTCAACTGTACGGAGAAAAACTGATGAAGGGAAAGTCAGGAAGCATTGTGTGCATTGAACCATCCTCTGGTGAGATTCTGGCCCTGGTATCCGGTCCCTCCTACGATCCCAACCTGCTGACAGGAAAGCAATACAGTTCAAATTTCAAACTCATAAGCAGCGACACGAACAAGCCATTGTTCAACCGGCCGCTTATGGCACAATACAGACCGGGTTCCATCTTCAAGATTGCTCAGGCCATGACAGCTTTGCAGGAAGGAGTCATCACACCTGACACCAGGATCACCTGCGACCGGACGATCATCAATTGCCACGGGGCCCACAGCTATGAAGATCTCAGGGGTGCCATCGCCAATTCGTGCAATCCTTATTTCCACAATGTTCTCAGGCGGATGCTGAACAAAGGCGCGGTAAATGATCCCTATAAAGATACGCGGATCGGGCTGTCAGAGTGGGACAAGCATATGGCTAGTTTCGGATTTGGAAAGCCATTAGGCATTGATCTGCCTAATGAAAAGGGCGGTCAGATACCTTCGCCTGAAATGTACGATCGCGCCTATAACAACCGGCCCTGGAAGTTCTCCAACATTTATTCCATTGCCATCGGCGAAGGCGAAAACCTTGTTGTGCCTATTCAGATGGCCAACTTCGCTGCCACCATAGCCAACAAAGGCTACTACATTACCCCGCACATTGTCAAAGTCATCGGAACCAGCGGAAAGCCTCTTCCCGCATTTCTTGAAAAACACTACACCACCATCGATTCATCCTATTTCCGGGTAGCTGCGGATGCCATGCAACTGGTGGTTGAAGCCGGCACCGGACAATACCGTGCCAAACTCCGGGATATCGTGGTATGCGGGAAGACGGGTACGGTTGAAAACAATCCTCCGCTTCATGACCACTCAGTATTCATTGCCTTTGCGCCAAGGGTGAATCCCAGAATTGCAGTTTCAGTTTATGTGGAGGATGCTGGTCAGGGGGCAAGGGCTGCAGCCTCCATGGCATCCCTGATGATAGAGAAATATCTCCTTGGCAAGACGCAACGGCAATGGATTGAGGACTATGTGTTAATTGGTGACTTCGGCGACAAAGACAATTGAGAAGGGAAGACAACATATCAGGAGCACTAGACTGGCCCACCATTGGTCTGTACTTTCTCCTCGTGCTGATGGGTTGGCTCAACATTTATGCTGTCGTCTACGATGAAGGAACACACCAATTTATTTTCAGCCTATCGTTGAACTCAGGGCGGCAGTTGATCTTCATACTCGCCTCATTCATCCTTATCAGTGGGATCGTTATCCTGGATTTGAGATTCTACGAAGCCTTTGCTTATGTGCTTTACGGAATCATTATCGTATTGCTGTTCCTTGTCCCGATCATAGGCAAAGAAGTTGGAGGGAACAAAGCCTGGCTTGGTGTGGGTTCGTTCGGCGTTCAGCCGTCAGAATTCGCAAAGTTTATCACAGCACTGGCCGTAGCCAAATACATTGGCTCGGTGGGCTTCCGAATGGACAGCATGCGCAATCAGATGATGCTTTTCGGCCTGATTGGCTTGCCCATGGCCCTTATACTTCTTCAGAAGGATACAGGAACGGCCCTTGTTTTCACCTCCTTCATTTTGGTCTTCTTCCGTGAGGGGATGTCGCCTTTTCTCATGATTGTGGGTCTCTGTGCAGCCGTTCTTTTCATTCTGACCTTGCTGATTCCAAATCAACTTTATTTGCATGGGGCCATTGTCGTGGCCCTGATCCTCCTGATCGCCTTCGGTAAGAAGAAGGTAAAGCGCATCCTTCTGCTGACGTTCGGTGCCATCATTATAATGGGAGTTATAGAAAGCGTTGACTATGTCATAACCGATGTGCTCAAACCCCATCAACAAAACAGAATCAAGGCGCTGATCAATCCAGACGCTGATCCTCTTGGTTTTGGGTGGAATGTGACGCAATCAAAAATCGCCATCGGCAGTGGGGGGTTCGCTGGCAAGGGATTCCTCAAGGGTACTCAAACTAAATTTGACTTTGTGCCTGAACAAAGTACTGACTTCATTTTTTGCACGATCGGCGAAGAGCACGGGTGGATTGGAAGTCTTCTCGTCATTGGACTTTTCGTGACCCTCCTTTTAAGAATCATCTACCTTGCCGAACGACAGAAGAATCGCTTCACCCGGGTGTATGCCTACAGTGTGCTAAGCATATTTTTCTTCCACTTCGCCATCAATATCGGCATGACCATCGGGCTTTTTCCTGTAATTGGCATTCCCCTGCCCTTCTTCAGTTATGGAGGGTCTTCATTGTGGGGGTTTACCATCCTGCTTTTCATCCTGCTGAAACTGGATGCGCACAGGGGGCAGGTGTTGCAAAGGATATAAGTGCTGAGGGAACAGAATCAGGCAAATCTTCTCTGTACAATCTCCATAAACTCCTCGTATTCCTCTGTGTCCTTGTTCCATTCACTGTGGTTATTGGAAAGATAGCTTAGCGCCTGTTCAATATTGTCCAACTGATCAAGACGCTCGATGGCATCCGAGAATAGTTCAAAGTCACCATTAAACAGAATTTTGGTGAACATGAACTTCTGGTTGATTGTCAGGGAATCTTTGATTTTTTTTCGTTTTTGGAAGTCTTCAGCCAGCGTAGAGGTGGAGGGCCTGGCTAACTGATCGTAGAGCGTTGTTTGGGCTCCCGCGCCTTTCTTAATATCAGGTTCAGGTTTGGGGGCAGGTTTGGGTTGCTCTTTTTGTATTTCAGGTCCCTTTTTCGAGACGGGCTGCTCCACCTGGATTGGGGCCGCACTCTCCTTCTGAAGAGTCACTGGTGCTGCCGGTTCTCCAATACCCTCATAGAAAGCTTCAAGCCTCACAGGAACAACCCTGGAAAGTTGCTGCAAATAGGGTTCTACGTCTTCGGGCGTAAAATTCACCTCCTCGAGTATATGATCCAGCATTGCAAACGCCTCATTCCCCGGAACCGTAACCAGTTTTTTATTATCCAGAGTTTCGAGCAGACGCTCCAGCGGCAATCTGTTGATACGGAGGAATCTGACCTGAGACCGCAGATCTTCAATCCGGACATGTCCACCATGCACCTGATCCAGTGTATCGGCAAAGAAGTCATAGGGATCCAGGATCAGATAAAGCGTTTGGCGAACGGCCTTCTTCAGTAATGGCTGAAAGTTTTCCCTTGAAATGGATATGTGATTAGAAAGAACGTTCTGAAATTGTTCCAGGGCGGCAGTCACTTCCCGGGCCGTATAGTCAAAGAATGGGCTCTTCAGTTTGTTTGACTCCAACTTCCAGGCGCCAAGCAGTTCATGGAGAATCATCAGGTTCACCTGCTGAACTTCTGTCACCTTCAATATTTCCGGGCCGGTTATCTTTTCCTTAGACAGGAAAAAAGAAGCTGTTACCTTCGATGCGAAATCGTCACTAAAGTCATCAAGCGCTTTTAAGCTGATCTTTTCGTCCATGAGCGCTGGGCTAATGAGAAATATGTCTTTGGTAAAGATAACAATAGAAAACCTCGGACAAAAAGAGGTCGGTGTGCCGTCGCCTGGCATCAGCGCCCTTTCCTGCTTTCAGTCGGCCCGTGTCGACTGGATGCATTCTTGTGGCGGAAAAGGTCGATGTACGACCTGCAAAATGATTGTTATCGAGGGACAGGATCAACTTTCCCTGGAGTCACCCGCTGAACTCATGTATGAACGCCAGGGGCAGCTGAAATCAAACGAAAGACTGGCATGTCAGGCAAAAGTATGGGGGAACATCAGAGTACGTGTACCCGGTGGATCCAAATTACCTCACCTGAAGTACACCGACTGACCTATTTTCTGAGCGGTGCGAGAATCCTGTATTCTGTATCCACGTCACCCCGGCTGATATCGTTGAGTTTGCCTTTGAGCATTCTTCTTTTCAGCGATGACAGGTAATCAATGAACATCTTTCCTTCAAGATGATCATATTCATGCTGGATGATTCGGGCCTTCATGCCATCGTAGACTTCGTCATACTCCTTCCAGTTTTCATCCACATATTTGATCCTCAGCTTGCCCTGGCGGGAAACATTCTCCCTGATATTTGGAATGCTCAGGCATCCTTCCTCAAATTCCCACTCTTCTCCAGACTCCTCAACGATCAAAGGGTTAACAAACACCTTTCTGAACCCTGTCATATCCTCGTCATCAACTTCAAGGGTGGTGCCATCCACCACAAACACACGGACACTTTTGCCGATCTGGGGTGCTGCCAGTCCAATGCCATGAGCCGCATTCATGGAGTCAAACATATCCTGGGCAAAAGCGATGAGGTCCATGGAGCCTTTTTCGATCTCCCTGGCACGTTTTCTCAGAATGGGATCACCATAAACTACAATCGGATAAACCATTTGCTCACGCTTCAGGAGGCAAAGTTACTAATTTGTAAGGATCACTTCCGCATCTCCATATACGACTGAAGTATGAGGGTAGCACTCACTTTATCTATGTTTCCTTTGTCCCGTCGATCCTTTTTAGTGCTGCCTGCCCTGATCATAGCATCCCTTGCCAGTGAACTTGTGAAGCGCTCATCCACGAAAGTCTGGGGCTTATCCGGGAATTTAGTTTTCAGTACTTCTGCCAGTTTACGTACTTGAGGGGCCATATCCGAATCCTGGTTGTCGAGGCGTCTAGGCATACCGATCACCAGCAAATCGACCGCCTCCTTTCGGAAATACGCTTCGAGATAAACAAACAGGCGAGCAGTTTCCACCGTCTCCAGGGCCGTCGCTATAATTTGTTGCGGATCTGTAACCGCAAGCCCGGTACGCTTTGTACCAAAATCGATTGCCAAAATTCTTCCCACGGCTGGTAAAGATAGCCTAATAGGGGCTTCTTCAGGGCCGGACGGTTTGTACAGAATAGGAACTTTGCCCCATCTTTACCGTTTTAGTGAGGAAGATATTCTATGAACGAACCCACCAATTCGCCTCGCCAGGCCGCCCTCCCACTGGTACTTTCCATCGGCCTGGCAGCCGGTGTGCTGATAGGCGCCGGTATCAATTCAGGGACCGTGCCAGGTCCGACCGACAAAGACTTGTCCAAGTTCAGGGAGGTTATGAGTCTGATCCGCGATGAATACGTTGATACTACTTCAACCGATGCCCTGGTGGACGATGCCATTCAACACATGCTCGACAAACTGGATCCCCACTCGTCATACATACCGGCAAGTCAAAGAACGGAAGCTAACGAGGACCTTCAGGGCAATTTCGAAGGCATCGGCATCGAATTCAGCATCTTCCACGACACACTCGTTGTGGTGTCTGCCGTCAGCGGTGGTCCTTCCGAGGCAGTAGGGCTGCGATCCGGTGACCGGATAGTAAAGGTGGGCGATAAAAACATTGCCAATATCGGGCTTACGAACCCTCAGGTTATGAAACTGCTGAAGGGTCCCAAGGGCACCGAAGTCAAAGTTGAGATTCAAAGAAAGGGAATAAAGGAATTGCTGAAGTTCTCAATCATCCGGGACAAAATTCCGCAGCAGTCAGTGGACGTTGGATACATGATTGAACCCGGCATTGGGTATATCAAGGTGAACCGCTTTTCGCAGACCACGCATCGCGAATTCAGCGCAAAATTGGATACGCTTAGGAAGCTAGGCATGGTGAAACTTGTGCTTGATCTGCAAGGCAATCCCGGCGGCTACATGAACCAGGCCATCGACCTCGCTGACGAATTTCTTTCTGCCGGCAAAACAATTGTGTTCACCAAAGGAAAGGATTCAAGGTACAATTCCAATGCAGAGTCAACGAGCAAAGGAAGCTTTGAACAAGGCGACCTGATTGTGCTCATCAACGAGGGATCAGCCTCTGCATCAGAAATCCTTGCAGGCGCCCTCCAGGACAATGACCGCGCCCTCGTTGTGGGAAGAAGATCCTTCGGAAAGGGGCTGGTGCAATCACCTTTCGACCTTGACGACGGCTCCGAACTTCGACTTACCATTTCCCGGTACTATACACCCAGCGGGAGATCGATTCAGAAGCCATATGAGGATATGGAGGAGTACTCCAAGGATATAGTCAAGCGTTACCATCATGGTGAATTCTTCCATGCTGACAGCATCAAGTTCAATGACTCTCTTAAATACCAGACTGTCAACGGCCGCAGCGTTTACGGAGGAGGCGGAGTCATGCCTGACTATTTTGTTCCGTTGGATACAACACAAAATAGTCGTTACCTGAATGAGCTTTATGTCTCCAACACCATTCAGGAATACACGCTCAACTACGCTGCCCAGCATAAAGTTGCCCTGACAAAGATGAAGTATGCACAGTTCTTTCAGTCCTTTGACGTCTGCGATCAGATGTTGCAAGAGCTCATGCAACTTGGCGTTCGGAATAAGGTGCCAGCCGATATCAAGGACCTGCAAAAGCATAAAAGCATCTTCCAGATCAACGTAAAGGCTCAGATTGCCCGTAAAATATGGAACAACGATGGCTTCTATCCAATCTTTAATGAGAGCAATGAAATTCTGCAGCAGGCACTGAAACTCTTCGATCGTATTCCTGATCTGAACCGGACCCGGATGTAGATCTTCGGAACAAGGGATTTTCATACCTTAGTTTGGCGAAAAGGGAAGGCTATGTACTATCATCGACTGGGTAAAATCCCACACAAACGGCACACACAATTTAAGCAGGAGGATGGGTCACTATATAAGGAGGAGTTAGTCAGTTCGGAAGGATTTTCCGGTATCTACTCGATTTTGTATCACACCTATCCGCCTACTCAGGTCAAAAAGGTACTGCAACCTGAAGCCTACGCCCCGAAAATCATTGACAAATACGGCCTGCTTCAGACTCACCTGAATACTTCTAAAACCGGAATAACCGGCGAGGACTATTTATCTGCACGCAAGGTGCTTTTGATGAACAACGATTGTTCAATCGCACTGTGTTCTCCCTCGAAGAAGGCAATGGACTATTTCTATAAAAATGCCGAAGGTGACGAAGTACTATTTATCCATGACGGCAGCGGAACACTGATCAGCCAGTTTGGAAAGCTAACCTTCCGGCAAGGGGATTATGTTGTGATTCCCAGGACTGTAATCTATCGTATAGAATTCAACGATGGTCCGCTGCGATTGCTGATCATTGAGTCTGCCACACCCGTTGAAACGGTGAAGCGTTATCGCAACGACCTGGGACAGTTGTTGGAGCACTCACCTTACTGCGAGCGCGATATACGACCTCCGGATGAATTGATAACAGACCTTTCAAAAGGTGAACACCTTGTGAAAATCAAGAAGCAGGGTCACCTTCACAACTACGTCTATGAATTCAGCCCTCTTAATATTGTAGGATGGGACGGTTTCCTTTGGCCATATGCTTTCTCCATTCATGACTTCGAGCCCATAACCGGTCGAATTCACCAGCCACCCCCCGTTCACCAAACTTTCCAGGCACACAACTTTGTTATATGCTCATTTGTGCCCAGACTGTTTGATTACCATCCAGAAGGCATTCCGGCACCATATAATCATAGCAATATCGACAGTGACGAAGTGTTGTATTATGCAGAAGGAAATTTCATGAGCCGGCGTGGTATCGAGCGAGGTTCCTTCACTTTGCACCCAGGCGGGATTCCTCATGGGCCTCATCCGGGCACAGTAGAAAAAAGTATCGGAGCAAAGGAAACCAAGGAGCTTGCCGTTATGATCGATACTTTCAGACCGCTATTTCTTACCCATGACGCCGAGGCTTTCATCGATCCGAACTACCCGATGAGCTGGAACGATTCGGCTACAGGCTTCAACGAAATCAATACACCATGAAAACTTTCCTTGCAATGATGCTCTTTATGGTTGGGGTAGTCGCTAAAGGACAGCCGCAACTTACGGGTGCGTGGAAAACCACTGATGGCGAGCAACAAAACATCATGATTCTGAGTGAACACCAGTTTTCGGTTGCAGTTCAAAATGGGTCCACGCAGGCTTATGTCGGAACTTATGGTGGAAGTTGGAGGATCGAAAAGAGTGATTTTATTCAAACAATTGAATTCAACACCGTTCGGCCCGAATCGATAGGGAAAGAAGAGAAACTCAATTTTCATCTGAAGAATGGTGATCTCATACTTGAGCAGGACAAGAAAGTTCTGTCCTATACACGAATTGATGACGGGAAACCCGGCCAACTGGCTGGAGCCTGGCTCATCACCGGCAGGATGACCGACAAAGGAATGTCCAATATGACTCCCGGTGCAAGGAGAACCATGAAGATACTTTCTGGAACGCGGTTTCAATGGATCGCTTACAACATAGAGACCAAAGAGTTTTTCGGAACAGGAGGAGGAAAATATACTACCGAGAATGGAAAGTATACGGAACACATAGAATTCTTTTCCCGCGACGCCAGTCGTGTCGGGATGAGCCTTCAGTTCGATTTTGCCATCGAAGACGGTCATTGGCGTCACAAGGGCTTGAGCAGCAAAGGCGAACCCATTGACGAGCGATGGACACAAAGGGAACAGATTACCCTGAAATGAATTCATTCGTCTTGCCTATTCAGGTTCGTTGGTCAGACATTGATCCAAACCGGCACGTGCGACATTCCGTCTACTATGACTATGGCGCTTACGCCCGTGTCGCCTGTTTTGCGCAGCTTGGGCTGACGACCATGAAGCTGGAGGAAATGCGGATAGGTCCCATTCTGCTCCGCGAAGAGGCCATGTTCCGGAAAGAAATAAAATTCGAAGACAAGCCTTCCATCGACACCGCCTTCAGCCGTGCAAACGCTGATTTCTCGCGATGGAGCATTCGGCATCAACTCTTTAAGGAAGACGGCAAGCTGGCCGCCATGCTCAATATGGATGGCGCCTGGATTGACCTCAACAAGAGAAAACTCACTTCTCCCAATGAATTCATTTTGGGTATTCTTGCGCAGATTCCAAGAACCAGCGACTTTTCATGGACAGACCGAAAGACTAGTTAGTGGGGACTTATCCATTCATCTTGTTCTTCGTTACCCATTCCTTTATTACACGGGGAAAATGTTTATACTCAAGCTCGTGGACACGTTGTGCTATTTCTTCCGGTGTATCATAAGGTTCCACTTTACATCTGGCCTGAAAAAGTATCTTCCCTTCGTCGAAGTGTTCATTCACTTCATGGATGCTGATACCAGTCTCTGTTTCGCTTGCCGCCTTTACTGCTTCATGAACTTTACTTCCGTACATCCCTCTCCCGCCAAATTTGGGAAGCAAGGCCGGATGGATGTTGAGGATGCGCTGAGGATAGGCTGAAAGAATTGAACCTGGTATCAGCCAAAGGAAACCTGCCAGCACGATGTGGGTAATAGCTTTCTCCTGCAGCCAACCCAGTACATCAGAATTTCTGAATTGCTCCCGGTTAAAGACTTTGGCGGGGACTCCGAAGCGCACAGCGCGATCCAGCACACCGGCATTGGGGTTGTTGCTCAGGATCAAAGCTATAATGACGTTCGGGTCATCTTCGAAATAACTGAGAATAGCTTCGGCATTTGTTCCTGTTCCTGAAGCAAAAATGGCGAGCCTAGTTATTGATTGATTCCGCATGAGATTTTTAAAGAAAAGCCATACTTCCGATACCTGCGAGCATGATCCATTTGCAGAACCTGCTCAGTAACTGAAAGTTCCGTTTGGTGTCAGCTCTGATCAGCCATATCAGCAGGATCAACATGGGCACAAACAGAAATCCGATAAAGAATCCCATTGGCAAGGGGGTGATCAATTTGTGCAGCAGAACAACTGACATCGCAAATAAGAGGAGGAGTCCATAAGTAAATTGTTTGGTAGGTCTGACCCCCCAAAGAATAGGCAAGGTCCGGCAGCCAAAAGTATCATCACCCTTCAGATCCTCAATGTCTTTGATGATCTCCCTTACCAAAGTCATGAAGAAGGCAAACAGTGCATATACCCAGACAAGTACCGTCAGTGGCGGGTACAGCACACTGACTATGAGCACGGTTGCACCGGTAAGAAGGGCCACAACAAAGTTTCCGACAAAAGGGAGACGTTTGAGCGCATTTGAATATAGCCACAACGCAAAAACAGCAACCGCCTGAATAAGACCGATCTTCCATGACAAATAAGTGCCTAGCATAATTCCGGCAGCCGACAAGATTACGTGAGACATGAGGGCCAATCGCCTGCTCATCTCCTTGCCGATCACCACCCTTTCCGGCTTGTTGATGAGATCGATTTTGACATCGTAATAGTCGTTGATAATATAACCAGCAGCAGCTATCAGAATCGTTGAGACAGAAAGCAGTGCGAGTCCCGGGTCTTTGAGTGTCTCATGATGTACGAGGAACCATGCCGTACAATATTGGGTAATCCCCACAATGAGAAGGTTCCAGAATCTGGTAAGACGGAGGAAAGTAAACAGCGCCGGCATCCATCACAAAAGTAAGTAAAGAACAGCCGAATTACGGCTCGAAAAAGCACACCGAACCCCCCACCCAGGTTTTGTCCTTGTTGTACTTCACACCGATCATTTCACCACGACTAAGCCTTGCCAGATTTGTGACAAGCATTGGTCGGGGCTGATTGTCTTCCCAAATGAACAACAGTCGAATTTCAACCTTAACCAGCCCATCAGGGGTCTGGATGATAGGATGATAATCCACCTTGCGTTGCAGCATGTAATTGCTTCTCTGTTCCTCTGGTATGGCAACAAGGTCAGCCTGAGTGACATGAAATATCACGCCGCTTCCTGAGAAGGAAAACAAAGGCTTCAGCACATAATTTTCGAGGTCAGACGGAAATTTTTTATAGTCAGAAAGAAATCTGCATTCAGGTATATAATGACTGGAAATCAGAGGCATGGTGAACTTAGAAATTCTGAAAAACCAGTTGGGATGACCTGCCCATTCGGCATCAACATCTTCTGTGAGATGAAAGGTCATATCAAGGTCATTTCTTTTTACCAATTCGTCGAAAATCACCCGGTTATAAATCCTCCTGACTTCGGTGCGCCTGCCTGAACGGTAGTAGTAAAGCTTTCTGCCTTCACGAAGCACATCACCAATATGCACAGGTTCAATTCCCGTTATCTCACGCGTAGCAAGAAAGTCAACCGCCGTATTTTGCTTCATGGGGTCGATTTCAAGCAATATCACATTTTCCGGATCGCACTCATGAAGCAATACTTTCCTCAGATTCTGAGCATAGGTTTCAGATGACATTCCGAAATGACTCTGCCACCCAGCCGGAACATTGAAATGCTCTCGGTACTTCTGTGAAAGGACATCCTGCCACCCATACAGTGAAGGGAATCCCTGCATTTCAATAAGTCGTGGCTCCAACCCATTTGCTATGCGGATAACCGCAAAATCGAGCGCCAGAAACAAAGTGTGGTCGGTCTCATTCGGAACCTTCAGCGAGGGCGGGATGGCGGCCTGCGTCAACTTCTTGAAATCAGGCCTTATCAGAAAGTCAATGATCTCATTTGAGGCCCTTAACAATTGATCCTTGAATTCTCTCCCAACAAAAACAGGGGTTTCCGCAACCCTGAATGTTATGGGTTTGTGAAACCGGTTATCCAGATCAGCCAGGAAATTCCTGTAGCGCACATCGCTGAAAGATTCATTGTAAGCCTGACGAACACTGGAGATCATGGTGCGACCGCTTTCATCTTGTGTTTCAACGCTGAACGCAGGAATCCCGGAATCACAGTATGATAGGTCTTCCGGATCTTATCGGGCTCATTCAAATACAAAAGCATCTGCTCGTATTTCTTTGCCCCGTGCCTCTCAATCACACTCTTCCTTTTATCATCACGGATCAGGTAATTGTACATGCCCTCCGAATCCGCTTCAGGATGAAATTGCGTTCCAACGATCGACTCGTTAAAACGAATGGCCATGACCGCACGCTCCAGGCCTACATATGGCCTGTCCTTCTCGATACACAGAACTTCTCCCCCTCCTGACCAGATTTTTTCTTCACGGGGCTGAAGAATCTGATAATCTCTTGAATCTACAGCGTAGAACGGGTCATCCAGACCCTGAAGCAAAGGGTCCAGCCGGCCTTGTTTCGTCATGTGCACCGGCATAACACCGAAGGCTGTGCTTCTTCTTTTGGTAATTGTCGCATATCCGTAATGACGACAGTATATCTGAAAAGAATGGCAAATCAGAAAAACATATTTTCGGTCCCTCGGTTGAGCAGAATTGTGGTAACGGATGAGATCCATTAATTGGAAATATTTCATTTCCCAATCCGAACCTTCACTGGTTAGTGGACTTCCCGGGCCGCCTGATGAGATATAAACATCATAACCAAGGTCTGCCATTTCCATCCCAGAGCGGACATCAAAAATATCAACGGTCATGCCTGGATCGTGATCCTTCCTGAATTCTTCCAGCAACTGGCGAATGCAGCGCATCCCCTCATTAGTTTCACCCTCATACAAATCCAGCACCGCAATCTTCATTTGAGAAAAGGTTAGAGCCCCACAAGGGTCTGTTCAGTAATGTAATCGACAACTTTTTGCAGACTATGGGTCTTCTCAAAAATCTGCAATTGCCTGTCAGCCCCAGTGCCTTGTTCCAGTATGCGCTTTATATTATTAATGTGTGCCCGGCTACCAAGGTCATCGACAACGTCGTCGACAAAATCAAGCAATTCATGAATGAGGTGCCTGGTGTCAACTTCCTCCTGTTTGCCAAAATCTATCAGCCTTCCCTCAATTCCGTATCTTGATGCCCGCCATTTATTCTCACTTATGAGTGCACGGTTATAAACGATGAAACTCATGTTCTTCATCCGAAGCCTGTACAACTTGGCAACTATGGCCTGAAACAAGGCGGTAATAGCGATTGTTTCCTCCACGAGCATGGGCACATCACAAATTCTGAACTCAATGGTGTCATAAAATGGATGAACGCGAACATCCCACCAGATCTTTTTTGCATTGTCTATGCATCTTGTCCGGATCAGGAGGTTGACATAGTTTTTGAAGTCATCCCAGTCATTGAAATAATCCGGAAGGCCAGTCCGGGGAAACTTATCAAACACCTTTGTACGAAATGATTTGAATCCTGTATTTCTGCCTTCCCAGAAAGGCGAGTTGGTGGACAGGGCGTAAACGTGAGGCAGAAAATAGCGCACGGTATTCATAATGTGAATTGCCATATTCTTGTCGGCAATTCCCACATGAACATGAAGTCCAAAAATCAGGTTGGAACGTGCGGCTTCCTGCATTTCGTTAACGATCTCGTCATATCTGGGATTCGGCGTTATCAGCTGCGTGCTCCAGTGGGAAAAAGGATGAGTTCCGGCGGCCCCGATTTTCAAACCGATTTCCCCTGCTACCTCAGCTACAGTCTTTCGAAGCCCCCGGATTTCGTTGTAGGCCTGGTCCACGTTTGCGCAGATGCCCGTGCCAACCTCCACGACCGCCTGATGCATTTCTGCTTTCACTGCATCATTCAGTTTCCTGGAAGCCAACTCGACTATCTTTTGATCGTGTGATTTGAGTTCCCGTGTGGCGGGATCAACTACCATATACTCTTCTTCTACACCTAGCGTAAACTTTTCCATATGCCGGATAATAATATGAGCGCTACTTCTTGGGGCTCTTTGCCTTCGGCTTGCTTTCCATTACATCCTTACCTGCTGATTTCAGAAATGCTGCGACTCCATCGGAAACAAACGTTCCCCAGGTCAGATTGTCCTTTCCAACTTCTTGTGTTTTCGCTCGTTCAACAGCCATTTTTGCCGCATGCTCCACTACCCATTCAAAATTTTCCTGGCCCACAGAAGCAACATCCGCATCGGGAGCCGGGTTACAGAAATCAATGGCATAGGGAACTCCGTTGCGGACTGCCATTTCAACTGTATTAAAGTCATAGCCCAGGGACTGATTCAGTTTAAGGACATAGTCATGAATCTTCTTCAGCAGCTTGTCAGACGCCGGACCTTTCTCAACAACATATCGCAAGTGATGGGGATTGCGTGGTTCATATTGCATGATGCGGATGTACTTCCTGCCAAGACAATAGCATCTGAAATACTCTTCGAAAATGATCTCCTCCTGAAGCATCATAACCAGTTGACCCGTTTGCCGATACGCTTCAAAAAACTCATCGGGGCCATTTAGTTTGTATACGCTTTTCCAACCTCCACCCGCGTGAGGTTTCATATATGCGGGCCATCCGATGTATCCAAATATCTGATCCCAACTTAGGGGGAACTTCAGGTTACTAAAAGAAGAATCCTGGGTATCCACCGGCTTTTCGTGAGAGGGGAGGATGACCGTTTTAGGAACGGGAACACCAATCTTAACGGCCAATGCATTGTTAAAAAACTTCTCGTCCGCGCTCCACCAGAATGGATTATTGATTACAGCAGCTCCAGCGCTGGCCGCATTCTTGAGGTAGGCGCGATAAAACGGAACATCCTGTGAAATGCGGTCCACAATAACCGCATATCCGGATGACGCCCCCTGTTCTACCATATCAACCGTTACTGGTTCTGCTGAGATGTCTTTCAGCCCCATTTTATTGATTCGTTCAACAAAGGCCTGGGGGAAGGAACGCTCCATGCCGTGTAGGATTCCGATTTTCTTCATGACCGAAGGGTTAGGTTATTGGTTCAGTAAGGCTATAATGCATTGCTGGAATTTGCCAGCCTCTGTAAGGTTAAGACTATGACCTGAATTTGTAAACCAAATGAGGTCCTTTTTTTGTGCCCTCAGAGCCTTGTAGTACCGGACAGTGACGGCTGGATTGGTACTCAGGTCTTTTTTGCCTACAAAGAAATAAACCGGACAGCGGATTTCAGGCAATTCCTTTTCAAGATTAACGGCAGATCCCTCCAGGAAAAGGGGTAGCCAATGTTCTGACCATTTAAGCACGAATTCCCTTGTAAATGATCTTCCACCGGATAGTACGTAGGCCCACTTTCGATGGTAATACAATTGATCTGCACTTTCAAACGGAATCCTAACTTTACCCAACTCCTGTTGAGCCTGATTGTTGCGTGCTCTCTTTGTGATTGCCATCATTGTATCAAGTGATATTCGCTCACTTTCCAACTGATTAACCATGGGAGACGCGGCCACGCAAGCCTGAAGCCGATCCGGATTTAAGCCAGCCAACCGTAAGGCGATGAATCCACCCCATGAATGACCAACTATAAAAATCTTGTCTCTTTTAAACCGGGTGCATAAATAGTTCATTAGTTCAAGGGCATCGTTTTCAGCCTGTTTAAGGGTTAATGGCTCCAATGAGTGATTCATTTCCCAAGTCTTTCCACAATCCCTTTGTTCCCATAATACCACTGTGAAGTGCTTTTGCAACAGATTGGTAAATCGATTGGCGTAACGCATGCTGGAATTGCCTGGTCCTCCGTGGAGATACAACAGGATAGGATTCGCACGCTCAGTTGCCCGGATGCTGATCCATTGTCTGATTCCTCCAATACTCACAGCATATGAAGTATCTATGCGACCGGCATGGGATACCAAGGGGGCCGTTAACATCAGGCACAATAATATCCAGTGATGCATGGTGGCCTTAATTATCTGATCAGAGACAAATAGTGCGGGAACATTTCCCTCCAGGCAGGCCAATCGTGCGGCGCATTCTGTCTCACATCCAACCAGTGATGAATGCCTTTGTTTCTCAGAATTGCCGCCATCTTTTCGTTAGCATCCCAGCACATGTCATGGGTGCCGGTACCGAGCACCACGAACATATCGTTGAAAAATGGACTGTGGGCGTTGGGTAGGAAGTCAGGCGGATTATTGAAATAGACATTATCGTCATAATAACCGTCCAGTTGTGGCTTAATATCAAAGGCAGCACCCATATTAAACACATACTTCACACATTCCGGGTGTCTGAATGCAAAGTTCGTGGCATGGTATCCGCCAAAACTGCAGCCGGCTGTCGCGATACGATGCACCCCTGTTTCTCTTTGCATGAGTGGAAGTAGCTCAGTTACAAGAAATTGATCATACCAGTTATGATTCGCAACACGCTGGGCGGGATGAATTCCCCGATTATACCAGCTGAGTGAATCTATGCCGTCAGGACAATAAATCTTAACCAGCCCCTCATCAACAAACCAGGCAACCGAGTCTATCAGTTTGAAGTCCTTATTCTCATAAAAACGCCCCATGGAGGTAGGAAACAGCATGATGGGATATCCCCGGGTCCCGAAAGCCAGTGTTTCCATGTCGCGGTTCAGGCTGGGCGAATACCAACGATGATAGTGTTCGTTCATAAGAGGGTAGCTGTTTCAGTAAGTTAAGTCCGGTTATTCTATTTTTGCAAACATTTATGGCTGCCCCCGAGACGGACGAAGAAATTGCTAAAGAGGAACCCTCCTATCAATATCGCACAGAACGGTTGAGTAATATCTATTCAAAATTGCTCGATCGAAATGTTGAGGTGGAGATACTTGTCCCTCCCGTTCTGGATGAAGGACGAAAATACCCGCTTCTTATTTTGAATGACGGACAGGATTCTGAAGCGGTCAAGGTCAAATCTACAATTGAGGAATTGGTTTCCTCTGGAGAAATTTCAGAGGTCATTGTCGCCAGTGTTACTGCAGGTGATCGCATGCAGGAATACGGCGTTGCATTTCGAACCGACTACTTTGGCAGAGGCAAGATGTCCAAAGCCTATTCTACTTATATCATCACTGAGTTGTTCCCTTACCTCACTTACCGTTTCCCAGTCCTTGGCGACCCTCAGCATCATGCAATGGCCGGGTATTCATTAGGGGGGCTATCGGCCATGGATATTGTGTGGAATCATCCGGAGATTTTCGGCATGGTTGGTGTATTCAGTGGATCCTTCTGGTGGAGAAAAAGAGACTCAGGAAGTTTCTTCTACTCTGATTACCGGGATCGCCTCATGCATTTGCAGGTGAGAAGAGGCAAATTCAAACCTGGGATGAAATTCTGGTTTCAGACCGGCACGAGGGATGAATCCAGTGATCGCAACAAAAACGGTGTGATCGACTCTATAGATGACACACTTGATCTGATAGCCGAACTTACCCGAAAAGGTTACCGGCCATTTCGCGATATCCAATACGTTGAAATCCGGGACGGGCATCACAACCAGGAAACATGGGCAAAAGCGATGCCTGAGTTCTTGAGATGGGCATTTGGAAAATCTTGAAATTGTGAACCGTATGTACGAAAGCGTAATATTTGACCTTGGCGGAGTCCTCATCGACTGGAATCCCCGATATCTGTACAGGAAGATCTTCAACGATGAGGAGGAAATGGAATGGTTTCTCACCAACATCTGTACGCCGGAATGGAATGAGCAGCAGGATGCCGGAAGATCCTTCGACGAGGCTACTGAGGAACTGGTCGCCAAACATCCCGAACATGAAGCAGCCATTCGGGCCTGGTATGGAAGGTGGAAGGAAACTATCCAGGGTCCGATACACGAAACGGTGGACATCCTGCGCCACATCAGAAACACGCGGAAATATTCACTCTATGCCCTTACCAACTGGTCGGCGGAAACCTTTCCCTGGGCCATGGAAAAATTTGACTTTCTCCAGTGGTTTGAAGGCATCGTTGTAAGTGGTGTGGAAAAGACACGGAAACCTTTCCCTGAGTTTTATGAAATTCTACTGACCCGTTACCAGCTCGTACCCGGAAAGTCAGTTTTCATTGATGATAACATCAAGAACGTTGACGCTGCGCAGAAATTGGGAATCCAAAGCATCCATTTCCAGAGTCCAAC
>JBDHXU010000011.1:0-55690 GCA_039810905.1 Cyclobacteriaceae bacterium
GCAGATGCGATGAAGCTTGTGAAGTCCCGGATGCTTCCATCGTTGCCGGGATTCTGAACATAGACTGCAAAGAGGTTTGTATCCGTGATGTCAAGCTTGTCCACACTTCCAACTACCAGCTCGATGTTAAGTGGGGCAGACCTCGTTTTCAGCAAGTCTATTGTTTGAGGAAAAGTGTTTTCATCTACGAAGAAACGGTTCGCCTCTTTTCTGGAACCTTTGCGTGAAGCATGCAGGAGGTGCATCGCTTCGGCAGCGGCAGTAGCTTCATCGAGAAGGGAAGCATTTGCGATAGGAAGTCCGGTAAGATCCATGATCATCGTTTGATAGTTGATCAATGCTTCCAGGCGCCCTTGCGCAATTTCAGCCTGGTAAGGAGTATAGGCTGTGTACCAACCCGGGTTCTCAAGAATGTTTCTCAGAATCACTCCGGGGGTAAAAGTATTGTAATAGCCGGCACCTATGTAGGACTTCAATATCCTGTTCTTGCCGGCCAGCGCCTTCAGGCTGCTCAGGAACTCGGCTTCACTCTTGGCTGCCGGCAAGTTTAGTGCCTTCTTCAATTGGATGGAAGCCGGCACTGTTTGGTTGATGAGTTCATCAACAGAGGATGCCTTAACAGCTTTCAACATCTCCTTAATCTGGTCCGCATCGGGGCCGATATGTCGGGATTGGAATTTTTCTGTGTATTGGTGATCGATTTGCATATAAAGCCTGATGAGGTGATCTGAAGGTAAGACTGCTTAGTTGCAAGGAGACCATGGTCCCCCTGTATCACATTTGATCAATAGCGATCAAATTGAGAAAAGAAGAAGTTGCCTTCTATTTCGGCGTTGGCGTCGGAATCAGAACCGTGAATGGCGTTAGCATCAATTGATTTTGCGAACAGGGCACGGATGGTGCCTGCTGCCGCTTTCTTGGGGTCGGTAGCACCTATTAGTTTTCTGAAATCTTCAACTGCATTTTCCTTCTCAAGGATCATGGGCACAATGGAGCCAGAAGACATATAGTTGCAAAGTTCGCCATAGAAGGGCCGCTCTTTGTGAATGGCATAGAACTTTCCTGCCAGTTCCCTGGAAAGTTGTGTCTTCTTCATTGCAATGATTCTGAAGCCAGCCTCTTCAATCATTTTGGTGATCGCACCGGTATGGCCGGCAGCCACTGCATCGGGCTTGATCATGGTAAAAGTTCTGTTTCCTGCCATGTTTTCGTGATTAGATGTAAAAATGGAATCTGTGAAAATTTGGCCGCAAAACTATCAAAAGAAGGGCAGAAACGCGAAGATGCGCTACCCAATTCTGCATGCACTTTTAGGGGCAATTCCTGCCATTTCCGGGAATGACGGGGCTAATGGTTAAAACTGATTACTTTTGCCCCCTTCCATGGACAGAAGCAGGGAACTTCAGCAGTTACTTCTCACGCCGAAAAATGTTGTAATCATTACGCATTTCAAGCCAGACGCGGATGCTTTGGGCTCCTCGCTGGGCCTTGCCGGTTTTCTGAAATTGAAGGGCCATCGGGTTACAACCATAACACCCAGTGATTACCCATCTTTCTTATCCTGGATGCCCGGAAACGAGGAAGTGCTGGCTTTATCCGTTGATTCAGCGGAACCCACCAAAAGGGCCAAAGAAGCAATAGCCAAGGCGGATATACTGTTTTGCCTCGATTTCTCAACGCCAAAAAGAGTTGAGGAGCTGGAGGATAGTGTTCGAAATACCGGTGCAGTCAAGGTGCTGATAGACCATCATCTTGAGCCGGAGAAATTTGCCACCTTCGAGCAATGGACAACCAAGTCTGCGTCCACGGCCCAGCTGGTTTTTGAACTCATTGAGGAGTGGAATGAAACTAACCTTATTAGCTCTGATGTGGCCAACTGTCTCTATGCCGGCCTGATGACCGATACAGGCAATTTCAGGCATAACAACACCACGGAGAGGGAATTTATGGCTGCTGCACGGCTCACTTCATTGGGAGCAAATCCCAGCGAAGTAGCTCGACAGATATACGACACCAATTCACTGGAACGTCTGCGGCTTACCGGCTATGTGTTGAATGAAAAGTTACGGGTACTGCCTGAATTCAGAACCGCATACATCGTTCTTTCGCAGGATGAACTGAGGCGTTTCAACTCCAAAACAGGTGATACTGAAGGCCTTGTTAATTACGGATTGTCCGTAAAGAATGTAGTGCTGGCGGTCCTGATGTACGAGCGCAAATCGGAAATAAAGCTTTCCTTCCGGTCACTAGGAGAATTTTCTGTGAATGATCTTGCCCGCAAGCATTTCGCCGGCGGCGGACACAGAAATGCAGCAGGCGGAACATTTCATGGCACATTAGATGAAACGCTTTCCCGGTTTCTTGAACTTTTACCATCGTATCAACATCAACTAATTAATACATAACATCAAATCAGTAATCATGAGAATTTCATTAATAACGTTTCTGGCATTAATCTTCCTCAATTCATGCTCGCAATCAGGTGGCTCGCGCAAGACCCCGAATGGACTTGAAGTCAAGGTCTTAAAGGAGGGTACAGGCAGTTATGCTGCACCAGGACAGTTTGTGGTACTCAGCATGGTCTACAAAGACTCCAAGGATTCAATCTGGGCTGATACAAGAAAAAGGGAATTTCCAGTGATCGTTCCGGTGGGAGACACCTCACTGATAAAGATGGAAAAGGGTGTCGAGAGCGTTTTTCGCGTTATAAAGAAGAACGATAGCATTCAAGTTCAGGTGGATGCCAAGTCACTTTTTGACAATACCTTCCGTCAGCCACTGCCTCCCAATGTTAAACCTGATGAAAAAATCACATTCCTGATTGCATGCTCAAACGTGCTGAACCAGAACCAGGCAGACAGCATGATGATGGAAGCACAGCGTCAACGCCAGGAATCCATGATGAAGAATGCTGAGAAGCAACTTGCATTGGATACGGTGGCGATTGATGCCTACCTGGCCTCCAAAAAGATTGTGGCCATCAAAGACCCCAGTGGACTTCGCTATGTCATTACAAGGAAGGGCAGCGGCACGGGCCCTTCAGTAGAAAATACCGTTAAGGTTAATTATAAAGGTATGCTAATGACTAATGGAGAGATATTCGATCAGTCGGCAAGCCCGGTAGAATTCCCTTTAAGTAATCTCATCAGGGGTTGGCAGGTAGGCTTTCCCCTGCTGAGCCGTGGAGCCAAAGCCACATTATACATTCCATCCAGTCTGGGTTATGGTGCAGCGGGATCACCTCCCGTCATACCGCCGGATTCAAATCTGATTTTCGAAGTTGAACTTGTTGATTTCAAATAACCATGAGAAGCGCAACCATTATTGCACTTACACTTCTTCTTACATGTTGCTCCACAAGCAGCACGCCCACCCTCTCGGCTGCCGAGCAATTGGCTAAGGATGTAGCGACAATTGATAGTTACCTCACTTCCAAAGGCATTACAGCGCAGCAGGATCCAAGTGGTCTGCGTTATGTATTCACAACTACCGGAACCGGCGTAAAACCCTCGCTTTCGAGTTCCATTACTGTGAAGTACGTAGGTAAATTGTTGAGCACCGGAGCGATTTTTGACCAGAGCACCAGCTTCACCAGTGGCTTGAGTCAGCTGATAAGGGGTTGGCAAATTGGCTTGCAGCTCATGCCTAAGGGAACCGTCGCCACATTGTACATCCCGTCTGGTCTGGGATATGGACCCAGCGGTGCAGGATCTGCAATCCCACCCAATGCCAACCTGATTTTTGACATTACCCTCACGGATGTCAAGTAAAATGAAGCTTTGTTTTGCCAGTAACAACCGGCACAAACTGGAAGAAATCGGCGCTCTCCTGGGCGCCGATTTTACTTTAATGACTTTGCAAGAGATCGGCTGTTTGGAAGAGTTGCCGGAGACCACAAATACCCTGGAAGGCAATGCCGAAGAAAAGGCCGTCTACGTTTGGGACCGCTATCATATCCCCTGCTTTGCGGACGACTCTGGTTTGGAAGTTGAAGAATTGTATGGAGCACCAGGTGTCTATTCTGCCATGTATGCCGGACCGCAGCGTAGTGCAGAGGATAATAACCGACTCCTTCTTGATAAGCTGAATGGGAAAGAGAATCGCAAGGCTCGGTTTCGGGCGGTGATATATCTGATCTTGCCGGAATACAGGATGAAGTTTGAAGGAAGGGTCGAAGGGGTAATTCTTGAGGCACCTCGCGGCAATCAGGGTTTTGGATATGATCCGTTGTTCCTTCCTGATGGTTGTACCAAAACGCTTGCAGAGATGAACCTTGATGAAAAGAATCTGATCAGCCACCGGGCAAGAGCCGTTCAGCAGTTGGTGTCTTTTCTTAAAAGCATCCACTGAGCAGATTTGGCTTGATCAGAGATTAAGGAAATTTGTATTTTGACCTGGATGAAGAAGCCATACACCGTTGGTATAACCGGAGGAAGCGGTTCCGGTAAAACCTTTTTTCTGCAGGGGCTGGCATCCAGGTTCAGTACTGAACAGATGTGCATGGTATCGCAAGATCACTATTACAAGTCCATTGACCGTCAGGCAGTAGACGAGAACGGCATTACCAACTTTGACCTGCCGGGTGCCATTGACAGGGAGACTTTCAGGGCCGATCTGTTAAAGTTGAAAGCGGGACAGGATGTGGTAAAAACAGAATACACATTTAATAATCCCAGGGCAGAAGCAAGGCAGTTGGTGTTCAAGGCGACACCGATAATTATTGTGGAGGGCCTGTTCGTTCAGTATTTTGAAGAAATAGCTTCTGAATTGGATCTCCGGTTATTTGTTGACGCAAAGGAACATGTGATGCTGGGCAGGAGGATCAAGCGGGACCAGGTGGAGAGAGGGTATGATCTTGATGATACGCTTTATAGGTACCAGTACCATGTAATGCCGGTTTATGAATCTCTGATCGAACCTTTGAAGAGCCATTGTGACCTGGTCATACCCAATAACAGGTCGTTTGAAAGGGCATTGGATGTTCTCGAACAGTATCTGAAAACGATGGTATAGGGGCAGTCAATTGCATTTTATCGCCCAATTTCTACCTTTGTGTCCCTCCAAAAGGGACGTGATGACAATGGAAAGGGCCTTTTCAAGGAAGTTTATGTTGCTGGCTGGCATTCTGGCTGCAACAACCATCCTGTTGGCCCAAGCCTTTCAACTTGAGACAAATTCCTATTTGTCCACAATCAAGAAAGATAAAGACAAGACGGAGCAGGGTAAGGAGACCCAAACTACTATTTCTGCCCCATCCGATGCTGTCACATCCAATTCGGCTGATCACACACCAGAGGCGAACCCGCTGCTGATCCGTGAACTGGATCAGAATGGGGAGGAGTCTTCTCATGTTCTGGCAGTTGATCGTTCTATTCTGGGCAATATTTTCAAGACGTTTTTCAGGTCGGTAATATCTCCACAAGCCCCCTGAGTTAATCTCAATTTGTTCTTCCTGTCTCAGGAAGCTTTCTGTTTCTTTCTATTTCATCACAGTTCTTAATTCATTTATTTCTATGCGTAACAAAGGAGTAGTAGTTGTGCTGAGCGTTGTCGTCACACTGCTGTGTTTGTATTATCTGTCATTCACTTTCGTATCCCGTAGGGTACAGAAGGATGCCACCCAATTTGCAACCGATGCAAGTGGGTCAATTAATTTGTCAAAGAAGCAGCGGTACCTTGATTCTCTTTGGAACAAGCCGGTCTATAATCTCTTTGGAGCGGAGTACACTTACAAAGAAGTCAAGGAGAATGAGCTAAGCCTTGGTCTAGACTTGCAGGGCGGCATGCATGTCGTGCTTGAAGTCTCTCCGGCGGATATCATCCGTGGCCTTAGCGGCAATAACCAGGATCCTGCATTCATGAAGGCAATGGACAGGGCACGTGAAATGCAAAAGACCAATAAAGGCAATTTCGCCGATGTCTTTTATGATGCATTCAAGGAGGTGAACCCCGACAGAAGTTTGGCATCGGTTTTTGCCTCTTCAGCCACTCGTGGCAGAGTTAGTCTGTCGGACAGCGATGACGCAGTTTTGAAGTTTCTCAAGACGGAAATTGAAAGCGCAATCGACCGGTCGTTTACTATTCTCAAGACCAGGATCGACCAGTTTGGTACTTCCCAGCCTAACATTCAGCGGCTGCAGGATGCAGGCAGGATTCAAATCGAAATCCCTGGCGCAGACAATCCACAACGGGTGCGAAAGCTTCTTCAGGGTGTTGCCAGACTGGAATTCTGGGAGGTCGTGGAGTATAATGACCCTCAATTAGGTGCAGCGTTGAGAGGCATCAACGATATGCTTCTGCGCGAGAAAAGGGCCCAGCAGGCAGCCGCGACACCATCGGAGAGCAAGACTTCCGAAGTCAAAATCACTGACAAGTCGGATACAACCAAATCAGCCCTTGAGAAGCAGCTCACCAATGCGGCAAAGGATTCAACCGGCTCTTCGCTTGATTCCTTAACGAAACTGAATCTTTCGCCATTGTATTCCCTCATGAATCCCGGCTATCCTTTTCTCTATAATGTGAAGGATACAGCGGAAATCAACCGTATTCTGAAGCGTGGGGATGTTAAGACGCTTATGCCTCGGACGATCGGGTGGTTCTGGGACGTGAAGCCTGATCCGGATATTACACCGGGTGTGGAGGACCTTAGACTAAATTTTGTAAACCTGGGCAGAAACGCGAAGCCACTTCTGTCTGGCGAAGTCATCAATGATGCCCGCCTTGACTACGATCAGTTTGCCCGTCCGGCAGTGAGTATGACCATGAATGCTGGCGGATCGCGTGTCTGGGCGAAAGTTACAGCCGCTGCCTCGAGCAAAACGCCACAGGGCAGAATTGCGATTGTGCTGGACAATTATGTCTATACGGCGCCTACTGTACAGGGGGAGATTCCTAATGGGAACTCACAGATTACAGGAAGCTTTGAATTGGAGGAAGCGAAAGATTTAGCAAACGTCCTGAAGGCGGGATCTTTACCCGCTCCGACCAGGATTGTGGAAGAGGCCATTGTGGGGCCTTCACTTGGTCAGGTGGCTCAGAACCAAGGATTGATCTCAGCAGCGGCTGGCCTGGGACTTGTGATCATTTTCATGGTTGCCTACTACTCCAAAGGCGGCCTGATTGCTGACCTGGCATTGCTGTTTAACGTGTTCTTCATTCTCGGCATTCTTGCTCAGCTAAATGCCGCCCTGACACTTCCTGGTATTGCCGGTATTGTGCTCACCATGGGTATGGCTGTCGATGCAAACGTGTTGATATATGAACGAATAAGGGAGGAACTCCGACAAGGCAGAAGACTTCGTGAAGCCATCAGTAAGGGGTACGAGAGGGCATTTGCGGCAATTTTTGACTCAAACCTGACCACATTCCTGACTGCACTTTTCCTTTTTGTTTTAGGTCAAGGACCTCTGAAGGGATTTGCCATCGTGCTGATGATAGGTATAGCAACATCCTTCTTTTCCGCAGTATACATTTCGCATGTGATTATTGAATGGATGGTTCGCAAAGGAGATGATGCTAAAGTGTCTTTTGAAACAAGGTTGTCGTGGTCATTGGACAAGAGTAAAGTGCTCGACTTCATCTCACTGCGGAAGCGGGCGTATATTTTTTCTTCCACCGTTATCCTCATTGGCATTGTATTGATTGCTGTACAGGGATTGAACCTCGGTGTTGATTTCAAAGGAGGGCGCTCCTATGTGGTTTCATTCGCAGAACCGATCGATGCGACCCATCTGAAATCTGATCTCACCGCAAGTTTTGCCAATGCAGGGACAGAGGTAAAGAATTACGGCAGCAGTAGCGTAATGAAGGTCACCACTTCTTATCTTATTGATGATGAGTCCGAGGTGGCTGATGAAAAAGTCAAAGCTTCCCTTATTGAAGGATTGAAGAAGGCTACCGGCAAGGATTTTGTTGAAAATGATGTTCAGGTGGATAAATCACATTTTGCAATTGCATCTTCTTCCAAGGTAGGCGCTACCATCGCAGATGACATTAAGGGTTCAGCTTTTGAAGCGGGAAGCCTTGCGCTGCTCTCCATATTTCTTTACATCCTTATCCGCTTCCGCAAATGGCAGTATAGCACCGGAGCAATCGTGGCTTTGATTCACGATGCATTGTTTACGTTTGCGGCATTTGCCATAGCACGGGTCTTTGGATTCTCCCTTGAAATTGACCAGGTATTTGTAGCTGCCCTTCTCACGATTATCGGATACTCAATCAACGATACGGTGATTATCTTTGACCGGATAAGAGAATATATTGGTCTTGGAACCAGTCACGAGCGTGAGAAGATTTTCAATAGTGCGATCAGCAGCACTTTAAGCCGGACGATCATCACCTCTTCGACGGTACTCATGGTAGTGATCGTGCTCCTTCTTTTTGGCGGTGAGACACTCCGGGGCTTTTCTTTTGCATTAGTGGTTGGAGTTGTCATTGGAACGTACTCTTCCATTTTTATTGCTACACCAATAGTGATTGACCTAGACTCAAATAAGCCAGCTCCGGTAAAGGCCTGACCTTTTCTGTTAGGCGCTGGAATGAAAAATCCCGGTACAACGTGCCGGGGTTTTTATTTTACCTGACAGTTGTTCGCTCATGATTCTAACTCTTTTCTAATGTTCGATGTAATTTTGTAGGTGTAAGTTTATCGCGTGAAAATTCTCCTCATCGAAGACGAACCCAAAACACTTTCCTTCATCAAGCAGGGATTACAGGAGAATTCATTTGAGGTGGATACTGCCTCTGAAGGCCTCTCGGGCAAAGAGTTGGCACTCACCAGGAAGTATGACCTTATTATTTCTGACATCATACTTCCAAATCTGGACGGAAGACAATTGTGCAAGGAACTGCGGCAGGCTGGAAATCAGACGCCATTGCTGATGCTTACAGCCTTGGGCGGTGCAGATCATGTCGTTGAAGGGCTGGATAGCGGTGCGGATGACTATTTAACCAAGCCATTTGAGTTCAAAGAACTACTCGCACGGATTCGCAGCCTGACCAAACGCGTCCAAGCGTCATCTGCAGACCGCATACTCACAGCTGAAGACCTCAGTATGGATCTTCAGACACGGCAAGTGCAGCGAGGGTCTACTCATATTTCGTTGACTGCCAAAGAATTTGCTCTCCTGGAGTACCTTCTCCGCAATAAGGGCAGGGTAATCTCAAAGGCGGAATTGGCCAAGAATGTTTGGAAAATCGATTTTGACACTGGAACCAATATGGTGGAGGTTTATGTGAATTACCTCCGTAGAAAGGTTGATAAAGAATTTGAACGGAAACTCATTCAAACACAATTTGGAATGGGGTATATTATCCGTTGAAATGCAGATCAGATCCAGGCTCACCTTACAATTTTCGGTCGCAGTTTCAGGCATTCTTCTGGTCTCTTTTGCTTTAATTTACCTTCTGGCATACCAGTACAATTATGACCATTTCAGGGCCAGACTTTATGATAAAGCCGTTACCGCCGCGACACTCCTTTTGAAGGTTCAGGAGATTGACTCTGCAATCCTGAAGACGATTGATCGTGCGAAGAGAGATGTGCTTTACGGTGAAAACATTACAGTTTATGAGAACAACAAAGAGATTTACACGAATAACGATACGATTTTTTTCAATGTTGATGAGAAGCTTCTGAACGAGATTCGAATATCACGTCACAAAGATTTCACGCAGGGGAAGTTTGAGATCGTAGGGATAGTTTTTCATTATGATAACCACGATTACGTTGTAATTGCGGGTGCGATTGATGTTGCAGGGAACAGGCAATTGGCCATGCTGGGATTGATATTGGTGCTATTGTTCGCCATAATGACTGCCATCGTCGCATTTGCGGGATGGGTCTATGCAGGAAGGGCCTTAAAACCCATCAACATGCTTATCGAAGAAGTGGAGACCATTTCTGTTGGGGATCTGCACCAGCGACTTCCAGAAAGGCGCTACCAGGATGAGATTGGGCGACTCATCACTATCTTCAATAACCTATTGGCGAGAATTGAGAAGGCGTTTGATTTACAGAAGTCTTTCGTGACCAATGTCTCTCATGAGCTCAGGAATCCTTTGACAAGGATAACGTCTCAACTCGAAGTTACACTACTGAAGGAAAGGAGTCTGGAAGAATATCAAAAAACTGCTGCATCCGTTCTTGAAGACATACGGGAACTCAATCTCCTCTCTGGAAGCCTCCTGGATCTGGCTTCCCTTCATGGAGAAAACCGGTCGTTCACCATGACCCGCCTCAGGATCGATGAAATATTGTGGGAGGTTATTGAGAAAATCAAGTCGCTTGACCCTGGCTATCAAACTGAAATTCATTCAACTAGCCTCCCGGATGATGAAAGGAGGCTGGATACTTTTGGGAATCCTTATCTCTTGCAGGTTGCATTGCAGAATGTCATCGAGAATGCGTGTAAATTCTCGTCTGATCACAAGGCTATCGTGTCACTACTCGTGAATAATGGAATCCAGGTGATAGTTTCAGATCACGGTCCAGGAATAGAAAAAAAGGATCTTGAGAGTGTTTTTCAGCCATTTTATCGTGCCGACAGAACCTCAAAGGTTAAAGGGTATGGAATAGGCCTGTCTCTGAGTCAGCGCATCATATCCATGCACAAGGGCAGGATTAGCGTATCATCGTCTGTAGGCGAAGGAACAAGTATTACGGTTCATTTGCAGAATGCTGATCAATTCAATTCTAATTGATTTCTAATTGATTTCTAATGCCAAGTGACAGGCAGTAATCAAGCGGCCTGCGTTCCTTTGTAAGGAAACTTTCAAAGTTTTTCATAGTCAATTATTTCTGGTTTTAAGTGGGATAGGGTTCTGGTCGGCTCTGTCCCAGATGGCCCCGGGTAAGGACGGGGCCATCTCATTTTATCAGTCCTGCTTATCAGTGCGTTCCACTCTCACACCAACTGCGACTAGACCTTTAAGGGTGTCGAGTCGCATGAATTGGTCAAGTTTGACGGAGTATCTTCCTGCATACTGGAATCGCTGATCCTGCCAAATAATGAACCTATGGTCGTACAAGTCGCCAATTCCGCTGCTTCCTAATGGTCTGCCTGTCTTTTGATCAAACAGATCATCGTTCAACATTTTCCTGCTCAGCTCCCTTTGGGTAGAATCATACAAATGAGCCATGACAAATATCCGTGCATACGGATAGTCCATCGAGTTGCGCACGTTGTAATATAGATGGTAAGTGGGTACCGTATCTCGAATAACAAACTCAAACCGCGGCTCTTCTGTGACTTTCCATGTGCGGTCATCAAAAGGATGGTTCATCTCAAAGAGTCTGTTCTGATCACAGGAACCCAGGACCATCAGACTTATACACCAGACCTTTAATGCAGAAAACCTCCGGAGCATACTTTGCTTTCAGGACTGTTGACGGCCTCCTTGTTGCGGGCCTGATCCGTGACGCCGATTTTGTTGATCACGACGACGGTGACGTGATTTGCGCTTATTCTTTCCTGCCTTGTTGCTGAATTTCTTATCGAGTCTCTCAAGATCGCTGTTGAGGACCGATGCTGGTTCACGCTCTTCCACTTCGTTCTGCTCAAGGTTTGCAGGCTTTTTGCCCGCTTGATTCAGTTCAAGAATTTCATTAACCCTTGCGACTTCAATAGGGTACCAGGTGCTCTCTTCTTTGTATCCAAACCACATGATCCGCCTGAAGATATCGGTCTTTTGAAGTGATGCTTCACCCTTTTCTGTTAGTAACGGCCTGTTCACCTCCGGAATATCTTTCAGCGCGTCCATATAGGTCTCCAGCTCATAGTTAAGGCAGCACTTCAGCCTTCCGCACTGTCCGCTGAGCTTACTTGGGTTAAGGGACAAATTCTGGTAGCGTGCAGCGCTGGTAGCAACATTCTTGAATTCGCTCAGCCATGTGGAGCAACAAAGCTCACGCCCGCAAACTCCCAGCCCTCCCAGTCTACCCGCTTCCTGACGCAAACTGATTTGCCTCATTTCTACCCGCACCCTGAATTCAGAAGCCAGCACGCGTATGAGTTCCCTGAAGTCGACTCTTTCATCCGCGGAATAATAGAAACTCGCTTTCATATTATCCGCTTGAAACTCCACATCAGACAACTTCATCTGTAAGTTCATTTGCCGGATGATCTCCCTGCTTCTGTGGAGCGCAGGCATTTCGCGCTTTTGCGCCTCCTCCCACTTTTCAAGATCTTTTACCGATGCAAGACGATATACCTTTTTGATTTCCTCGTCATTGGCTACGTTTTTTTTTCGCATCTGGAGCCGCACGAGTTCACCCTGCAACGACACGTAACCAATATGATGGCCATTGATTACTTCCACTACAACAGCATCGCCGGCATGCAAATCCAGTCTTTCCGTATTCCTGAAAAATTCCTTTCGACCATTCTTGAAACGAACCTCCAGAACATCAAACCTAGTAGATACAGGTACCTCCATATTGGACAGCCAGTCAAAGACATTCATCTTGTTGCATCCACCGGTACCACAAGCCCCGTTGTTCTGACAACCTGCAACTTTACCATCTTTAACCGTACCACAGGCGCAACTCATATCTCTTAACTCTGAACTTTGTCCATCAACGCTTCATCAAACGCTGCAAATCTAATCCAATATCTCTTCTGAAATAAGAACCTGTCCAGCTAATACAGGAAACAGCATTATAGGCTACCTGTCTGGCCCCGTCGATGTCCTTGCCGCGTCCTGTTACCGCAAGCACCCTTCCTCCATCGGTAACAATCACGTCATCCTGGGGCTTCGTGCCAGAATGAAAAACGATGGCATCATGTTGGGTTTCCAGGCCGTTAATAGGATGCCCCTTTTGGTAGTCACCGGGATATCCGGCAGCAACCATCACTACTGTAATTGCATGCTCTTTAGTTATGGCTAAGACTTTTCCTTTGAGGCGGCCCGAGGCGCAGGCGACCAGAATTTCAACCAAGTCCGATTCAATCCTGATCATGACCGCCTCTGTTTCGGGATCGCCCATTCTGGCATTGTATTCAATAACGTGGGGTTCTCCGTTGACATTGATCAGGCCAAAGAATATAAATCCACGGTAATCTATCTTCTCTTGTTTCAGTCCCTTAATAGTGGGTTTGATGATCCTTTCTTCAACTTTGGACATGAAGGCAGCTGTAGCAAAGTTGACTGGAGAAACGGCGCCCATGCCTCCTGTATTTAGACCGGTATCACCTTCTCCGATTCTCTTATAGTCTTTGGCTTCAGGCAGCAATACGTAGTCTGATCCGTCTGTAAGGACAAAAACAGAGAGTTCAATGCCGGTCAGAAATTCTTCTATCAATACCTTGCTGCTGGCCTCTCCGAACTTTCCTGCGAGCATGGAGCGCAGAACCTCTTCAGACTCTTCCAGACTTTGACAAATTACAACTCCCTTACCTGCAGCCAGGCCATCCGCTTTGAGCACAACAGGCATCCTCTGAGTGATGAGAAAGCGGATACCCTCTTCGACCTGGTCTGAAGAGAATGTTTTTGCTCCAGCCGTGGGAATCCTATGACGCTGCATGAACTGCTTGGAGAAGTCCTTGCTTCCCTCCAGTTGTGCGCCTTTCATTCCAGGTCCTACAATGAGGAGGTTCCTGAGGTCATTATCCTTTTCAAGAAAATCACGCAGGCCCTTGACCAGAGGCGCTTCAGGTCCCACCACCAGCAAGTCTATCTGCTTCTCTTTGCAAGCGGCCGCTATACCTTTAAAATCGTCGACTTTGACGGAAAGGTTCTCAGCCAATCTCGAAGTTCCCGCATTACCGGGTGCAACAAATAGTCGCTGGGTAAGCGGACTTTGGGAAATTTTCCAGGCGAGGGCATGCTCCCTGCCACCGCTGCCGACCAAAAGAATATTCATGGACTTCAGAAAGTCCAAAGATAACAATCAGAACGCTGGCAGTTTCAATTTGCGTATTCGCTGAGAAACTTAATCCTCATGAGCCGGATCTCTTCTTCATTGAACTCGGCATTGTTCTCGTCATTCATGGCTTCTTCCAAGCTGTCAGTTTCGGAATTAAGAAAATAGTCAAAGATCTGGCCCTGCTTGTGTTCATCCAGAACTTCATCGATGTAATAGTCCAGGTTGAGTTTTGTTCCCGAATAGCAGATATTTTCAATTTCCGTCAACAGCTCATCGAAGGTGAGGCTCTTGGATTCAGCAATTTCCTCAAGATCGACTTTCCGGTCAATCTGCTGAATTATGAAAATCTTTATTTTTGATTTGTTTACTGAGGACTTAACGATAACGTCTGAGGCTGTTTCTATATCATTCTCGTCTACATATTTCTGGATGACTTCCAGAAACTCCTTTCCAAACTTGTTGACCTTTCCCATTCCAACCCCGTTGATCGCTGCAAGGTCTTCCCGGGTGGTAGGGTAGGTGGTTGCCATCTCTTCAAGGGATGGGTCCTGGAATATGACATAAGGCGGGAGATTCTTCTGACGAGCTACCTGCTTACGCAGGTTCTTAAGCATCTCAAATAATTTTTCGTCATAGGATTTGCTGGAAGAAGGTTTTTCTGTTGACACTTCTTCATCTTCGATGTCGGTGGTATAGTCATGATCCCTGGCGAGCTCAATGGGATGGGGCTTGTTGAGAAACTTCCTTCCTTTTTCCGTTAGCTTTAGAACACCAATATTCTCGATATCCTTCTCGAGGTACTGATAGATCAGCGCCTGACGAATAACAGATTTCCAATAGTCTTCGTCTTCGTCGCCGCCCTTCCCGTAAATAGCCAGGTCAAAGTGGCCATAACTCTTCACGTATTCATCTTCCACCCCACGAATTACATTGACAAGGTGATTCAGCCCAAACCGTTCTCCTGTCTGTCTTGCTGCCAGCAGGGATGTCTGAACGGCTGCGGTACCATCAAATCTTTCGCGTGGATTAACACAATTGTCACACGCACCGCAATTTTGCTCTGTGTACTCTTCTCCAAAATAGTGAAGCAGCTGCCTTCTTCGGCAGACGGGTGACTCTGCATAATATTCCATTTCTTGCAGCAGAACCCTGGCATTCTCACGCTCTTGTACCGTTTTGTCTTTGTTAAATTTCTCGAGCTTATTGAGATCATTGTGACTATAGAACATAAGGCAAACTCCTTCGAGTCCGTCACGGCCGGCGCGCCCAGTCTCTTGATAGTAGCCTTCGAGGGATTTGGGAACATCGTAGTGAACTACAAAACGGACATCTGGTTTGTCAATACCCATTCCAAATGCAATGGTTGCCACCACTACATCTACTTCCTCATTAAGAAAGTCATCCTGATTTTTCACCCTTACATCCGGATCCAGCCCGGCATGGTAGGGTGCTGCCTTGAACCCGTTAACGTTGAGTAACTGAGCAATCTCTTCCACTTTCTTGCGGCTAAGGCAATAAATGATTCCGGATTTTCCCTTGTGATCCTTGAGGAACCGGATTAGCTGTTTCTTCGTCTCTTTTTTTGGCCGGACCTCATAATAGAGGTTTTTTCTGTTAAAAGAGGATAAGAAAACGTCAGCCTCTTCCATTTGCAGGTTCTTTTGGATATCCAGCTGAACCTTGGGCGTAGCAGTAGCTGTGAGTGCGATAACAGGCAGTTGCCCCAATTGTGCGATCATAGTCTTGATCTTGCGGTATTCAGGGCGGAAATCATGTCCCCACTCGGAAATGCAGTGGGCTTCATCAATAGCCACAAAAGAAACTCTTACCTTTTGAAGGAACGCTATGTTCTCTTCTTTGTTGAGGGATTCAGGTGCGACGTACAATAGTTTAACCGTACCGTTGATTGCATCTTTTTTCAATCTCGTAATTTCTGCCTTGCTCAATGTAGAGTTCAGAAAGCGCGCATGGATGCCATAAGCATTTAATTGATCCACCTGGTTTTTCATCAATGCGATCAAAGGAGAGATCACGATGGCGAGACCTTCTTTGATCATGGCTGGCAATTGATAGCACAAGGACTTGCCTGCTCCAGTCGGCATGATCACAAAAGTGTTTTTGCCGCTTAGTATGTTCCTGATAACTGATTCCTGGTTTCCCCGAAATGATGTGTATCCAAAAAATTCTTTAAGCTTAACTTTTAGTTCGTCCTTTTCTTCTGCCACTATCATGGTCGCTGAGTCATTTTAATCCTTACATTTGCCTTCCGCAATCGTTGGAAAGTCAATTGGTATTGAATATAACCAAAATTCCGCTATTCCGTCTCATCAATTTCGTTGATGGAAGCCTTACTAAGGCTGAACGGAATTAACCCATAATTGTTATTCTGAGTTCACGAAATGGACAAAAACCTCAACGTGGTAATAATGGCCGGTGGTGTGGGTACCCGCTTTTGGCCTTATAGTCGAAACTCAAGACCCAAGCAGTTTCTCGATGCACTTGGTACGGGAAGAACTTTGCTGCAGCAAACTTTCGAAAGATATCTTCCAATCTGCCATCCTGAGAACATCTGGATAGTCATTCATGAGGAGCATCTCGACCTTGTACGCGAACAATTGCCGTCTGTGCAGCCGGAGAGAATTATCACGGAACCCATGCGCAAGAACACTGCCCCTTGCATTGCATACGCGGCCAACAGGATTTTCGCCTACAATCCTGACGCTTCGATGGTTGTATGTCCTTCCGATCACCTTATCCTTAATGAGAGGGAGTTCCTCACAACTATTCAAAAGGCAGCCGAGCAAACTCATGCACAGGACAAACTGATCACCCTCGGGATCAAACCCACCAGACCTGAAACCGGCTATGGATATATTCAGTTTTTGGAATCAAAGTCCCATCTCAAGAAAGTAAAGACTTTTACTGAGAAACCGGCACTTCAACTGGCAAAGACCTTTCTGGAAAGCGGAGATTTTGTGTGGAATTCCGGAATTTTTATTTGGGGTGTACGAGCAATTCTCAACGCATTTGACAAGTACCTACCCGAATTGTCAGAAGCTTTTGCGGAGATCAGGCCGCAGTTGAACACACCAGATGAAAAGGCGGCCATAACCACAGTCTATGGTCTGACTAAAAGTATTTCAATAGACTATGGCGTGATGGAGAAAGCCGATAACGTCTACATGTCATTGGGCAACTTTACCTGGTCAGATCTTGGTTCATGGTCCTCTTTACACGATGTGATGGCAAAGGACACCCATAATAATGCAGTCAGTGGGGAGTTGATGATTTACGACACTCGCAATTCTGTGCTCAGGGGCGAGGAAGGCAAACTATTGGTTGTTCAAGGATTAAATGGTTACCTGGTTGGCATCTTTGATAATGTTGTAATCGTCTGCGAAAAGGATAAGGAAGAGATGTTTCGCAGATTTGTAAATGACCTCAAGTCGCGGAATAACGGAGGCGATTACCTGTAAGATTTTTGCCGCACTACCTCGTAGATAGCAATGGCGGCAGCCACCGACACGTTCAGAGACTGAATTTTGCCGGTCATGGGAATCCGTACTAGTTTATCAGCACTTTGGAGTAGAGTGGGTGAAATACCGTCTTCCTCAGAACCGAGCAGAAGTGCTGTCGGCGAAGTCAGATCAGCCTGGAAGATGATATCAGGCGCTTTCTCCGTGCACGCAACGATTTGGATACCGTTATCCCTGATTTCCCTTATTGCTTCTTTTAATGATCTAACCCGGCATACAGGCAGATGATGAAGTGCTCCGGCCGAGGTCTTCATTGCATCGCTTGTAACCGGTGCACTCCCCCTTTCCTCGATCACAATTGCATCCAGCCCTCCACATTCGCATGTTCGGGCCACTGCTCCAAAGTTTCTGACGTCCGTCACCCTATCTAACAAAAGAAGAAAAGGAACTCTGCCTTCGCTGTAGGCATGATCGATAACCTGTTGTAATGTTGCATACTGAACTGCAGATAAATAGCCAACCACGCCCTGATGATTCCTAGTGGTAAGTCGATTGATCTTTTCGATAGGCACCCAGCTGAATGGGATCTTATGGACTTTAAGGGCCTCAACCAATTCCTTGATCAGGTCATTGTTTAGGCCTGCCTGGAGAAATATCTTTTCAATCTGCCGGCCTGCGCGAATGGCTTCCATCACAGCTCGTGTGCCATAAATGAGATCACTCTTGTCCATGCGAAAATTCGGATTCGATAAAAGAATTTAGAAGCGACTCTTTCTCCACAAGTCAATGGTTTGGTACCACATCTGTGTGTATTGCTTGTCGCGAATCAGCACATAGTGGTCTGGGGCGTAAACGCTCCCTGTTTTATTGAAGAAAAATTGAAGTCCGAATGATTTATATGTCCAGGATTCCTGTTGGCCGCTGAGCTGGACCTCATCAGGCAAACCAAAGACAACGTAGATCATGCCTTTATCAGTTTTCCATCCTTCCTTGAATGAAGTGAACAGCTGATTGGCGGTTTCGACGCGCTTGAAATAATTTCTCATGAATACTCTGGCTCTTTCCTTGTCGCCAGTAATTTCCAGAATTACTTTGTCAAATTTGGCTTTGTCCTCACCCGCCTGACCGATGGCATCATTTTCTTCTTGAGTCGTAACGAAAAGCAAAGGCCCCTTCAGGTCTGCGAGCTTATTGTATTTGGGGTAGGGTTCTTTCTTTACCAGGAAAGAGAAACCTTCTGAAGATACAGTATCCTCCTGTGCAAGGTAGAGTCCCTCTTTGGTGAAAGGGCCAATGGTGTTGCCAGGTTCTATTTTGAAAATGGAGTCTGGGAAGAGGAATCGATCCATTTTAAGCTCTTTGGATGCGAAGGGGGGTGAAGGGGTAGGAAAATTTTCCTTGTAATATGAAAAATGCAGCGTGCGACCTGAACCGCTTCCCCGAACCTTGTACGTCGACGAGGCCGAAATGTAGTTGTCCCATACTTTCTTCCCATTCTTCTCCAAATAACCATTGACAGGATAATGCTTTTCAATCTGATGGGCGAATACCCAACTCTTGCCCGATTCAGTATGTGTCAGCTTGGCCACCAGCAGCCAGGGCTTCTCCGGCTTAACAGCCATCAAAAATCCCTCAGCTTCCTGATTAACCAGATGCACTGTATCATTGCTTACAAAAACACCGCCCTGCCTTTGGTTGTAGGATTCATTTCTGGACCATTGAATAAGGAACTGACCGGTAAGGGTGGATTTGATCCGATAGAAGACTCTGAAACTGTCTCGTTCCGACACCGGCCGGATGATCATTTGAATCTCCGACTGAGGATTATATAAGTACTTGAAATTGATGCTGCTTACGGATTGTCCTAGACCGGCAAAGGCAATGGAAATCAATAAGCCAGAAAGAAAATACTTCATGTGAAGCTAGTGAGGCACAAAAATAACGAAGAAAAGACCAGACTTGATATGCGGCCGCTGTCCCAATTGGCAACAGGAAGCCTTATTTTTGCC
Source organism: Cyclobacteriaceae bacterium (assembly GCA_039810905.1). Classification (GTDB taxonomy): domain Bacteria; phylum Bacteroidota; class Bacteroidia; order Cytophagales; family Cyclobacteriaceae; genus ELB16-189. Next base: position 19,350 of record JBDHXU010000011.1, read on the forward strand.
AGGCATGAGCAAAATCTTCACAACAGAAATAGCTTCTTCAGAACTGCCTTCCGACAATCCAATACACCAGCGATTGCTAAAACCATATGTGATGGCAAGCCAGTGGTTAAGCGGAGATTTGCTGGAGGTTGGTTGCGGGGAAGGGCGGGGAATTGAATGGGTACAATCTTCAATTCGTTCCTATTCAGCAATCGACAAGATCAGGCGGGCCGTAGAAGTATTGCAGAAGAAATATCCCTCACACCAGTTCGTTTCCGCCAATCTGCCTCCTCTGCCTTATGAAGATGCATCCTTTGATTCAGTAATTTCTTTCCAGGTAATTGAGCATATTCGCAATGATCGGTTATTCCTGAAGGAAATCTACAGGGTACTTCGACCAGGTGGCGTATTGTTGCTTACTACTCCGAACCGCCTGCAATCACTTTCCCGAAACCCATGGCATGTTAGGGAGTACACCGGGCCAGAACTTGCGGCGCTCACACGCCAGTTCTTTCCGAATGTCGAAATGAAAGGTATCACAGGCAATGAAAAGGTGATGACCTATCATGAACAAAACCGGGCATCTGTCAATCGACTAATGAAGTGGGATATATTGGATTTGCAGCATCGTCTTCCGGCATTTTTACTGCGAATTCCTTATGATATGCTTAACCGGGTAAACCGAAACAAGTTGAAGCATTCATCTGATCAGCTGGTGGAAAGTATTTCCCATAATGACTTTATTCTGGTTGACGATCCAAAGCAGGCACTGGACCTTTTCATGATAGCACGTAAGTAGGAATCAGTAATCACCCCGCTCCAGTTCATCCCTGATCTGAAGGTTATTCAGAATACTCTCATAACTGGATTCATACTTTTTGGATAGCTGCTCTTCTCCATTTTCCAGGAGAATGCGTTGCAGTTCGCCCAAAACATATAATGACCGTCTGGTGTTCATGGTAATGCCACTGTATTTCTTAATCTCATATTGAGCCATCTCTTCAGAGCGATCCCCGATCGTTTTAGCAATTTCAAGTGCTTTTTCCTTTTGCCCCGCCTTAAACAGCAGTTCAACTTGAGTGACCGTTGTGATGTCATAAGGCACAGCCTTGTCAGGCATTTTGTCCAGACTGAATGTGAGCACTTCAGAGGCTCGTATGATATCCCCTCTGTCAATCAATGCCTCTGCCAATGTGTTGAGCGATCCCCTGTGGTTTTGCACAAAGCCCTTGTAATCCTCATTGTAATAGAGGTTGGGATCATCCAAACCGCGATATCCAAACTGGTGTATCATCTTTTCGTACGATGATTCAACATTTACAAGATTTTCCCGGTCTTTGCGGGTGTTCAATATTGGCAACACGCGATACGCATTTCCTTCCTGCACAACATAGTTGCGCATGTCTAGATTCAGCTGTGAAAGTGAGGTGTTGTTCAGATAAATAGGGCGCTCCCAGTTGTTTGTTGCCAGCACATCGAGGAAAGCAAGGTCTTTCTTCTCAAGAACATTTCCTTTTAGCCTGATGCGCATTTGATCTACTACAAGGCTGTCCATTCCTTTGGGTATGATTCCTTTGGCCAATACATCTTGTTTGTTGATATCAAGTGTAAATATTTTGCTCGGGACGATATTATAGTTATCGGCACGCAATTGCGAATAGTTCTTTTTCAGCAGATCGATGTATTGCTTCAGATCGATACTGGGGATCTTCAAGTCAGCATAATACAAGACATCATTTGGACCGCCCTGCATATAATGACTGGAGGTCAGCGTGTATTTGAAGGGTTCGGATTCGTACGCCCTCTTCATGGTCTGATCGATGTACCAGTCTGTATTGTAATAGCTGAAAACCACCACCCGCACGTCGGTGCGGAAGCCTTCCACTTCCTGTGCGTACCACAACATAAAGGTGTCGTTGTCCCCTCCGGTATACAAGATGGCATTTTGATCACAGGAGGCTAGATAGTTCTTTCCTGAGTCAACTGAAAAGTAGCGATTGGACCTGTTGTGATCATCCCATCCCTGGTGCGCCATTATGGCTGGTGCGACCAGGCAAAGGATGGTGGCAATTCCTGCGCTGGCTTTCACATTTTTTGTGAAGCGGGCAAATAGCTCGCCTATACTAATGACGGACAGGCCAATCCAGAACGTAAAGGCATAGGTGGATCCTGAATAGATGTAATCCCTTTCCCTGGGCTCTTCAGGCGGGGTATTTAGATAAACGACGATGGCCACTCCCGTCATGATGAAGAGCAGCGCCACTACTGCGAAGTTCTTGGTATCTTTTGTGAATTGGTAGAACATGCCTATAAGGCCTAGCAAGAACGGAATCATAAAGAAATTGTTCCGCGCCTTATTATTCGCCAGTTCGGTTGGTAGTTTTTCAAACCAGTCGGAAGGACCCATCCAGTCGGATCCCTGTTCATCACCGGTTCGACCGGCAAAGTTCCACATGAAGTATCGCATGTACATGTGACCGATCTGATGCTTGAACATGAAATACAGGTTCTGTCCAAATGTGGGTTTCTCACCTTCTTTGAGCCCTAGGATGTTTCGATAAGTGCCTTTATAGTCCGGATTCCAAACGCGGGGCAGTATTGTTTCCTGTCCAGGTTCGTACACGTACTCCATCTTGTGATCCGTGATTTCATACTTGTCCTTGCCTTTCGTGTAGACAGGCGCTCCCTGTTTCAAGTCGATGATTTTGGCTGTATAGTATGGGCCGTAAAGGAGTGGTCTGCTGCCGTATTGTTCGCGCTTAAGGTAGCGAACAAAGGACATCACATCTTTGGGGGCATTTTCATTGATAGGGGTATCAAAGTTTGACCGGATTACAATAACAGCATAGGAGCAATAGCCGATAAGAATGAATACTGTAGAGAGAAGAAATACATTCAGCGTTGGACGATCTTTTATTTGAGAGTATCGAATTCCGTAGGCGAGCCCTCCTACAAGAAGGACACAGAAGACAATTACCCCCGAACCAAAAGGCATCCCCAGATTATTGACAAAAAAGATTTCGAAACCAGCAGCTAGTGAAGGCAGGCCGGGCACAATAATATCATTGATAAAAAGTACCAGGCCACCGCTGATGGCCAACGCACCGATAATCCCCCAGGTAGAAGGTTGGTGTCTTTTGAAATAATAGATTAGGGCAAGTGCAGGAATAGTTACGAGGTTTAGCATATGCACACCGATAGAAAGTCCAACTACATAGGCTATAAATACAAGCCAGCGGTTGGCTGCTGCCTCATCCTCAATGACATCCCATTTCAGGATGCCCCAAACAACAAAGGCGGTGAAGAAGGCGGACATTGCGTAGACTTCGGCTTCAACTGCAGAAAACCAGAAAGAATCCGAAAAAGTGTACGCAAGAGCACCAACAAGTCCTGCACCCATCAGCATCCAGGACTGCCCTTCCGTAATGGTGCTGTCGTCTTTTATGCCTAGCAACTTCCTTCCAAACAATGTGATAGACCAGAAAAGGAATAGAATGGTGAAGGAACTTGCTAAAACGCTTAGGAAGTTTATCCAATACGCTACTTTGGTAACATCACCAAACGCCAGGAATGAAAATAAACGTCCCAGGAGCATAAAGAGTGGCGCTCCGGGTGGGTGAGAAACCTCAAGTTTGTAAGCCACTGCGATGAACTCCCCACAATCCCAGTAGCTGGCTGTTTCCTCGAAAGTGAGCCAGTAGGTGACTAAAGCAATAATGAAAGTCACCCAGCCGGTAATATTATTGATCTTTTGAAAGTTCATGCCGCTTATTTCAAAACCAAGAAGGGGCGAAAATAGTCAATAGTCCTTGAATGACCATTAGACTCCTGTTTGGGTACACTAACGCCATTGCTACCTTAGCAGGTATGGATGTTCCTTTCTTTTCATTGAAGAATCAGCACGAACTTGTCAGGCAGGAACTTGAAACGGCTTTTCGTTCTGTTCTGGACAAGGAGCAGTTCATTCTTGATTCGGAAGTCAAAGCTTTTGAGAGGGAGTACGCTGATTATCTCGGAGTAAAACATTGCATCGGCGTGGCCAATGGGCTTGATGCCTTGTATATCTCTCTTGTCGTTTTGGGTATCAAGAAAGGCGATAGGGTTTTAGTGCCAGCGCTTACGTGTTCACCCACATGGATTGCAGTCATGAGAACAGGCGCTACTCCTGTGCCAGTTGATGCCGATACACTTACCTGGCAGATGAATCTGAAATTGTTGGAGGAGGGTTTGGCATCCGGAGCAAAGGTCATCGTACCGGTACATTTGTTTGGACGGCCTGAAAATATGAGTGCCATCTGCAACTTGTCAGCGCGTTTTGGGATACCTGTTGTCGAGGACAATGCACAGGCACAGGGAGCAACATGGGACGGGAAGAAGACGGGAACTTTCGGTCAGATCAACGCAACAAGTTTTTATCCGACCAAAAACCTCGGGGCCCTTGGTGACGGTGGTGCGATAACTACTGATGACGGAAATCTTGCTGCAAAGGCGAGGATGGTAGCCAACTACGGAGCGTCATCAAGATTTATGCATGAGGAGGCTGGAATTAACTCGAGGCTCGATGAGATTCAGGCTGCTTTCCTAAGGGTGAAGTTACGCCACCTGGATTCCTGGAATATGGAACGTAAACGCCTTGCAAATCTGTATAGTGAGGAACTAAGGGAAGTGGGTGACATATTTCTTCCTGTTCACCCTTCGGATTCCTCTCCCGTACATCACTTGTTTGTCATAACGACCGGTCATCGCGACAAGCTCAAGCTATTTCTTGAAGGCAAAGGTGTGTCAACGGACATACACTATCCGTTGCCTCCCCATCTCCAACCATTCTCCCCAATTACAAAGATTGATCTTCCTGTTAGTGAAAGAATCTTTAAATCCGTACTAAGCCTGCCCCTATGGCCTGGCATGAAGGAGGAGGCGGTGTATTATGTCTGCGAGAATATCCGGCGCTTCTTTAGGTTAAGCGGTCAGCCGTAGACTATCATATAGAACACAAGCCAGAACAGGAATACTGGCACATAAAACGCTGAGACAATGATAAAAGCCGGTTTCCACCCTTTGCGGGAAAAATGTTTGATACCAGCCATTAGTATTACCATATAAATAATTTCGAACAGACTCAATGCTTTGAGTGGATAGGCAAATCGTTTTGGCAGTGATTCATAGTCAGCCAGATTCATTGCCGAGAGTGGATAGAATGCCTGGATATCAAAATAATTGGGGTCTGTATCGATTGTCATGAACCAAACAATCTTGAGGATCTCAGGTACAAGGAAAATGTATTCGGCGGTCAGTACAATGCCCCAGCACTGGGCATATGTAACCCTGTATCCGAAAAGAAAACAACCCACCCAAACCACAAAGCCAAGGGCCGTGAATTTCCAGGCATATATTAGAGGGATGGAAAAGTACTGCAAAGCGCTACGGACGTAAAGTATGGAACCTTCTGGCTGATCTGCCATGAACTCAAAAGCAGCAGTTTCGTTTTCAATAAAAGACTTCTTGACGAAGAGAACGGCAAGTGTGGCGAGACACAGAAGTGTAAAGCTTTGTCGCTTACTAACCGAAAAGACTGATTTTTCTTCCATGATCTGATAAATGGCCCAGTTGTTGGGTCGAGGATGTTATTTTTACGGTCGTGAAATATAGAGCTAATATATCAATCACTCTTTTGTGCCTGACGGCCCCATTGCTGCTTGCCGGGCAGGTGAGGAAGGACACTACCATCGTTTTGATCAATGATATTACAGTTCAGCTGGAGGCCACGCAGGCGCTTAACGACCTTTATAATTTCAAGTTTGAGAAGGCTGAGCAGCAATTCAGATGGTTTAAGCAAAAGTACGCTTGGCACCCGCTCCCTTATTTCATGCTTGGTTTGAGTGAATGGTGGAAGATCATGCCTTCCCCTCATATTAGGACACATGATGCCCGTTTCCTGGCTTACATGGACAGTACCATTCTGGTTGGGGAGATGCTGCATGACAAGCATCCTGAGTATAAGGTAGAAGCATCATTCTTCCTTGCAGCTGCGTATGGTTTCAAAGGTAGATTATACAGCGATGAGGAGCGCAAAGAATGGAGAAAGGCAGCATTTGCAGGAAAAAGGGCGCTTAGCTATCTGGATGAATGCAAGAAGATGAATTACCTGAGTCCTGAACTGCTTTTTGGTGATGCTCTCTACAATTACTTTTCTGTCTGGGTGCCCGAAAACTATCCTGCCCTCAAACCGATTCTCTGGTTCTTTCCGAAGGGTGACAAGCAATTGGGCCTACAGCAACTTAAGGAGGTCTCCTACAACGCCTTCTACACCAGAACAGAAGCAATGGTTTGGTTGATGAGAATTTGGAACAGCTACGAAAACAAGAATGAGCAGGCACATCAGATCGCCGAGTACCTTCATGAAACTTACCCTGACAATGCCTACTTCCACCGCTATTATGCCCGGATGTTGTATGTAAGGGGATTCTATGCAGATATGGAAAGGGAGTCCAAGAGCATCATGCAACGAATTGACAGCGGAATGGTTGGCTATGAAGAAACCAGCGGGAGGTATGCTGCCTTCTTCTTGGGGCAATTGGGTGAAATCCGGAGACAATCTGACATAGCCAAAAAGTATTATGAACTCACGGTGAGGTACACCGAGGCAACAGGTGCAACCGATTCAGGGTATTATCTTTATGCCCTGATTGCCTTGGGTGAGATCGCCGATAAAGACGGCAATCGTGAGTTGGCCCGCAAATACTTCAAAGAAGTTAAAAGTAAAGCTGCCAAGAAAGATGAAGCCTTCAAGGACGCTAAACGACGGCTGAAACAACTGGATAAAGGAGATTAAGACAAGAAAATAAAATTTGACTGAATTGAAAAGAGCATTGATTACAGGTGTGACTGGGCAGGATGGCGCTTATTTGAGTGAGCTGCTGTTGGAAAGGGGATATGAGGTACACGGGATGAAAAGACGCGCATCTTCTTTGAACACCTCAAGGATTGACCATATCTATCTTGACCCTCACGAGAAGAAATCACGCTTTCACCTCCATTTTGGTGACCTTTCTGACAGTATGAACGTGACACGTCTCATTCAGGAGCTTCAGCCCGATGAGATTTATAACCTGGGTGCAATGAGCCATGTGAAGGTTTCCTTTGAGGAGCCTGAGTACACGGGTGATGTAGATGGCCTTGGAGCACTAAGAATACTCGAAGCAATACGACTGACGGGGTTGACAAAGAAGACCAGATTTTATCAGGCTAGTAGTTCAGAACTTTATGGACTTGTCCAGGAGGTTCCCCAGCGGGAGACTACGCCTTTCTATCCAAGATCCCCTTATGGTGTGGCGAAGTTATATGCCTACTGGATTACGGTTAATTACCGGGAAGCTTACAACATGTTTGCCGTGAATGGTATTCTGTTCAACCACGAAAGCCCTAGGCGTGGCGAGACATTCGTGACGAGAAAAATAACACGGGGTGTGGCTCAAATCGCACTTGGGCTTGAACAAAAGTTGTTCATTGGTAATCTCAATGCGCAAAGGGACTGGGGGCACGCAAAGGATTATGTGCAGGCCATGTGGTTGATGCTTCAGCAGGAAGTGCCAGAGGATTTTGTAATTGCAACAGGAAAAACCACGACCGTCAGGGATTTCTGTATCATGGCATTTGAAGCTGCAGGAATTCGGATTTGTTTTAAAGGGGAGGGGAATGACGAAGTGGGGATTGTGGACAGAGTATTGCATCCGGAGGCAAGAGTACAGCCTGGGCAACAAGTTGTAGTTGTGGATCCAAGATATTTTAGACCGACGGAAGTTGATCTGCTAATCGGGGATCCAACAAAAGCTAAAAAGAGGCTGGGCTGGCAGCCAGAATATGATCTTCAAAGACTTGTATCTGAAATGGTTCACGCAGATTTGGATTTGTTCAAAAGGGAGCAGACGTTGCGTGCAGGAGGGTTTGAAGTGATCAAGAGCAAGGAATGATGCGGCCCGAAGACAAGATTTATGTAGCAGGCCATAACGGAATGGTGGGCTCTGCCATTGTGAGGAAACTCCACCAATTGGGCTTCAACAACCTTCTTTTGCGTACCTCAAAGGAATTGGACCTAAGGGACCAGGCTCTTGTGAGAGATTTCTTTGCTGCCGAAAGACCCGACTATGTTTTTGTTGCAGCCGCCAAGGTGGGAGGGATACTGGCTAATAATCAGTATCGCGCCGAATTTCTATATGATAACGTGATGATTCAGTCCAATCTGATTCATCATTCCTATTTAAATGGCGTAAAGAAGCTGCTTTTTCTTGGAAGTTCATGCATTTACCCCAAGATGGCACCTCAACCACTCAAGGAAGAGTACTTACTGACGGGGTTGCTGGAGCCCACCAACGAGCCTTATGCCATTGCCAAGATTGCAGGGATCAAGATGTGCGATGCGTACAGGAGTCAGTATGGGTGCAATTTCATATCGGCGATGCCCACTAATCTGTATGGACCCAATGATAATTATGATCTGAATACCTCTCACGTGATTCCTGCGCTGCTGAGAAAATTCCACGAGGCCAAAGTAAGCGGAAGTTCCGTTACCGTGTGGGGTACCGGCAAACCCTTTCGTGAATTCATGCATGTAGATGATCTGGCGGATGCATGTTTGTTTTTGATGGATCGTTACAACGAGCCGGGCTTTGTGAATGTGGGTACCGGGCAAGAGTTATCGATAGCAGAATTGGCAAAGTTGATCGGGGAGGTGACGGGATTTCAAGGTCGGATAGATTTTGACGTCAGTAAGCCCGATGGGACCCCAAGGAAGCTGATGGATGTATCGCGGTTGAAATCGATTGGCTGGACAGCAAATACATACCTCGGGAAAGGGCTACGGTCAGTTTACGACGACATTAGAACAAAGGTCTTTTCATAGTAATTGTGGATTTAAGAGATCTCTTTGTAACACCCTTGGTGTTGATGGGCATCTACTTCGTTGCCTATCTGGCGAGGCCATATTGTACGGATCATCTCAATCGCAGATATTTTTTCCCAGCCCTTACTGTAAGGATTCTGGGGGCTCTTGCGATAGGCTTTATTTATCAGTTTTATTACGATGGCGGTGATACTTATATGTATCATACTTACGGGAGCAGGATTATCTGGAGGATTTTTCTTGAATCACCTTGGAACGGACTAAGACTGCTTTTTGCTAATGCTGGCGATTATTGGGACCTGTACAACTATACATCACAAATCTATTTCTTCCGCGACTCTAACTCCTACACGATCATAAGACTAGCGGCCATTTTTGATTTGCTCACCTTTTCCTCTTATGCTTCAACGGCCTGTTTTTTTGCAGTGATTGGTTTTATCGGATCATGGCAGTTCTTCCTGACTTTTTATAAACAATATCCATCTCAGCACAAAGCACTTGCAGTTGCATCCCTATTTATCCCCTCTGTAGCCGTTTGGGGGAGTGGGATACTCAAAGATTCGGTCATGTTGGCCTGTGTAGGTATTGCCACCTATCAATTCTATCTGATCTTTTTTGAAAGAAAATATGGGGTAAGTCAAATCCTGATTCTTATCATCTCCTTGTGGATGATTTTTTCTGTAAAGAAATTTATTTTACAGGCCTATTTGCCAACCGTCATATTGTGGATTGGCCTTTCACATTTGCATCAAATCCGCTCCACAGTTTTAAGGACCATGCTGGTCCCTTTCGTCATACTGATTTTGACGGCTTCTGGTTATTATGCGGTGAAAATGATTGGCGAGGACGATGAAAAATATGCCATCAATAGGTTGGCCTCCACGGCCAGGGTCACCGCCTATGATATCCGCTATTGGTCAGGGAGAGGCGCGGGGTCAGGCTATTCACTGGGCGAATTGGATGGCACGTTTTCCACCATGCTCAAGCTGGCGCCCCAGGCTGTTAATGTATCGCTCTTCCGGCCTTATTTATGGGAGGTCAGAAATCCCCTCATGCTGTTGTCTGCACTTGAGAGTTTCACACTTGCCGTGCTTGTAGTTCATATACTCTTGTTCAAGGGATCCAGGGTGATTCGGGCACTGAAAGAGCCCAATGTTGTATTCGCCCTGACGTTTGCAATCACATTCGCATTTGCAGTGGGGATATCCACATTCAATTTCGGCACCCTTGCGCGTTACAAAATCCCATTGCTGCCTTTCTTTGCAACGGCGCTTGTCTTGATCCAAAGCTATGAAAAGAGTGAAAGGAAATTTTCTGAGTTGGAGACAACAGAATATTGACTCACAACTTTTTCACGTCCTTTCTTACCGAGCCTTAAACGAAAGTCCTTTTGACTTATTAACATATCAAGATGATTCAACCATTCTTTCTCGTCCTGGCACAGGAGCCCATTGATGTTCTGCATAGTAATTTCCTTGTTTACACCGACGGGAGAACATAAGACAGGAGTGCCAAGCGCCATGAATTGAAGCAGTTTGAATCCACACTTGCCTTGAGCCCATTCATCGTCAGGCAGGGGCATTAGACCAATATCTATCTCTATTAGGTCAGGTATTTCTGACTCCTTGCACCACGGAACAAATTCGTACGACGTATCCATTTCCGGGGCTTTATCGGCTATTATCCGCAATCGGCATTGGGGATACTTCTGTAAAATCTCCTTTAGCACATGGTTGAGAGACTGAATGTATTTTAGCGTGGAGTGAGTTCCTGTCCATCCTATGATCACTTCATTTTCATGATGTGCCTTTGGATACAGTTCAGGGTCGTGAAGCCGTTCCGTGTCTATTGTAGTTGGATTAATGGTGACCCTTGTGTTGTGCTTCATGGCATAGCGGGCCAGGTAACTGTTACCCGCACTGATGCGATAGCTCCAGTTGCAAATAAGGGGAACCTTACCTGAATTCTTCAAGTAACGGGCCCATCGATTGGAACTGGTGGTATTTTCGATCCAGATGGCGTCGTCAAAATCATAGATCAACCTCTTCTTAAGGACTTTGGCCAGCAACCACTCGAATACAGGTGGGCCGAGCGGTAATGCCTCCCGGTGAAGAAAGATGAAATCATAGCTCCAAGCCTGAAACAAAAGCAAAACCCTCTTGCTTATACCTGTGAGGAAACCCAGGACTTTAGTGATATAATGCCCTGGACTGTAAAGGACTTTCCAGGCATACAAAGGCCAGAAGGATTGCCCGGAGAGCACAAACCCGTGTTGCTTCAGGATCTCAAAATATTGCTCAAAACGAAATCTCTGCGAGGCAGCGGTGCCTGGCGGATAGGGGTAGACAAAAAGGATCGAGGGACTACGGATGACTATGGATTTTTGTTACTGCGAAGATACTTATACAAGTGGAGTGCGTCAGAACCGGGGAAACAGTTTTCATAACAGCACTGGCTGAAAGCAGATTCAAAGGCGGACTCTTGCTACATTTGCTTTTTCTACACAAATGAACGGACAAAGTGATATTGTTTTCGAAATAAAACCACAAAAGGTCTTCTCATTAGGTGTAAGGGAATTGGTTGAATACCGCGAGTTGTTCTATTTCCTCAGTTGGCGTGATATCAAAGTTAAATACAAAGAAACCGTACTAGGTTTTTTTTGGGTAATACTTCAGCCAGTAATTTTTACATTGATCTTCAGCATGTTCCTTGGAAAGTCTTTCAGACAGGAATCAGTAGGGATGTCTTATCCCGTCTTTGTTTCCTCTGGCTTGATGGTCTGGCTCCTCTTTTCGTCCGGGCTTACCAATGCCGGTAACAGTATGATCACCAATGCCGCCATCATAAAGAAGATCTATTTCCCCAGACTCATTATCCCAATCACTTCTATTCTGGTTTCGGTCTTTGATTTCTTTATCATGTTCATGTTGTTTTTGGTGCTTCTTTTCATCTACCCTACTACCATCGATGGGATGCAGGCCCTTATGTTTTGGCCAACGGCCCTTCTGCTGACTGTTATCGGTACTTTTGGTCCTGGCTGCCTGTTGGCGGCACTAAATATCAAGTACAGGGATTTCAGGTATGTTATCCCGTTTTTGGTTCAGGCGCTTCTGTTTCTCACACCTGTTATTTATCCCGCAGACATCCTGGGGTCCACATGGCGAAAGTATCTTCTGGCTTTCAATCCCATGTATGCACCTATTAGTTTGTTTCGCATGCCCATCACGACTGCACCTTTGGATACCACACTGCTGTGTATTAGCATCGGCTCATCCCTTATTCTCTTTGTTATCGGTCTTCTTTATTTTAAATCCACCGAGAGATACTTCGCCGATCTCGCATGACCATGAGGCCCATTCTTGAAATCAAGTCTATTTCGAAGAAGTTCAGAATCAGTTCTACAAGAGAACCATACCTGAGTATCCGCGATCAAGTCAGAAAATGGGCCAGATTTGAAAGTAGTACTAAGGAAGATTTCTGGGCCCTCCAGGATATCAGCTACGATGTCATGCCAGGGGAGTCCATTGGCATAATCGGCAGGAACGGCGCCGGCAAATCAACTTTACTGAAGATCCTTTCAAGAATTACCCCACCCACTTCAGGAAAGGTGATCTCCAGGGCTCGTATCGCAAGTCTGTTGGAAGTGGGTACCGGGTTTCATCCAGAACTTACAGGAAGAGAGAATATCTTTCTGAACGGATCCATCCTTGGAATGAAGAAAGCAGAGATTACAAAGCAATTTGATCAGATTGTGGACTTTGCAGGTACGGAGCAATTCCTGGATACCCCCTTGAAGCACTATTCGAGCGGGATGCAGTTGCGCCTTGCCTTTGCGGTTGCTGCTTTTTTGGAACCTGAAATTCTGATTGTTGATGAAGTCCTGGCTGTCGGTGACGCTGAATTTCAACGAAAGTGTCTTGGAAAGATGGAAGACATCAGCAGCAGTGGCAGAACTCTGTTGTTTGTAAGTCACAATATGTCGGCGGTAACAAGTATGTGCAAGTCGGTCATGGTCATTGAGAAGGGCAAACAGGTCTTTATGGGGCCTAGCCAGCAGGGCACGGAGTTGTATTTGAATATGGGGAACTCTTACGATGAACTTGGAGGACGATTGGAGTTTGTTCATCAGCCAAATCCTCATATCCGCAGCATTGAATTTCGTTGTGATGGGATGTTGTCTTCTACCCTATATATGAATTGCTCATTTGAGCTCAGCGTACATTTTGTTGCTCCGAAACCTCTGGAGTATCCTGTGCTGGGAGTTATTATTTATGACTCGCTGAATACACCCGTATTATATTTCAACAACAAGAACTACGCTGGAAACCTATTTGAAAAGCCTGCAGATGAAGGAACGATTGTGATGCGTGTACCGGCGCTGCCGCTAATGTCAGGCATGTACAGCCTGGATGTTCACTTTGGAAATCTGTTTTCTGATTTTGAAGTAAAGCGGAATATCATACGTTTTAGGGTTGAACCAAGACCTATCAACGAGAAAGGAGAGATGCTCCTTGAAAAATTCAATAAATTCTTCATTCAAAACATAGAGTGGGGGCATAAGTAAGATTCATTCCGGCATGGGGATCCTGCTATATTTGCAGCCACTAAAATGCTGACAGAAAAAATTCTAAATAGAATCCGCTATTTGTATCTCCTTCGACGGATCAAGAAGTATCGTGCCCTGACGAGCATACCACCTTTCCGGGATGTAACTGCTGCCAGGGTTCAGGCCAATATGAAACGCCTGCAGCCGCTTTATGAAGAATATGTTAGTACTATTTCCACACCGGAAATGGCAGCATCGCTTCGCATGCTGGCTTTCCTCCTGAGCTTAATTGAAGTGGGCCAATATAATCGTATAGCAGACATAGGTTCGGGTTTAAGTTCATTGGTATTGAGATGGGGAAGCAAGGGCTCACCATTGGCGCAAGTCGTATCAGTTGATGATAGTCAGGAGTGGCTGGAGAAGACGCGAGGCTTCCTTAGGAGGCATGATGTTGATTGTGATCAGTGCGTAACGCTTGAAGATTTTCTGGAGAACAGGCCCTCTGGGTTTGACTTGATTTTCTTCGACCTGAATCTTGTAGAGGTACGAATCAAGTATGTTGAAGAGATATTTGCAGCGCTCCATTCTGGCGGCATCATGATTTTTGATGATGTTCACAAACGCGACTATCTCTTTCCTCTACTCGAAATACTGGTCAATCACGGTGTTTCATTATACTCGTTGAAGCCGGCGACTTTGGATGAGTTTGGAAGGTTCGCAGTGCTGGCTGTAAGGGAATAGAGAAATGAGACTAAGCATCATCATACCAACAAAGGATCGTGGCCAGATTTTTCATGAAACACTCGGAAATGCGGTGGAGGCCACACTGCATTTGGATGCAGAGATTATAGTGGTCAATGACTCTAAGACTTCTGACCTGATTGTTCCTTCTAATTTTTCAAGCGTCATAGTGCTGCAAAACACTAAAACAGGAGTGGCATCAGCCAGAAACACCGGCGCCAGGAAGGCTACCGGATCTATTCTCCTTTTCCTTGACGATGATATTCTGATCAACCGCACCTCGGTTGATCAGGTTATCAGACTCCATGAAGCCCTGCCTTTTTCCTGCTTCAATCCAGACTGGACCTATCCGCCTTCTCTGGCATCGGAGCTCATGAAAACCTCTTTCGGCCGATTTATGAAGCGCAAAGGGCTGGATCACTTCAAGGGTTGGTATAATGATACATCCTGGGTCGACGGCAATTTATTTCCTTCCAAATCGGTTGCTAGTTTCCATCTCTCCATTAACCGTGTGGACTTTGAAAGGACCGGGGGATACAACGAAGCTTTTCCCTTTGCTGGTTTTGAAGATCATGACTTCCCTCAGCGGCTAAGGGAAGTGGGAATTGCAACCTACATTGATGGACGAGTGACTGTTTTCCACAATGAGAAGGACAAACTGAAGGTTGGAAACTGGTTGGCTGCCCAGGAGCGCAGAGCGGTTACGCGAAGAGTCGCCGCTGAACAGGGGCATGCTGAAGTAATGCTCCGCTATCCATGGTGGAAGATTGTTCTCTTTGCCGCTATTCGACCCTTCTCAGCGTTCGATGTCAAAATATTAGGCCTGATCCCCAACAAAAAAAGTATGGATGCGATTTATGAATTCATGATTGGGGTTTTCCTGGCTTCAAGAATCCATCGCGGTTATACAACTGTTTATGCTACATGAATTTGTCCTTCAAGGTTAGGTTTTTGAATTTCTTTCGGAATGTATTCAGAATTCCTTTTCTGGAAAGAGCGCTTGCGTCGTTGACTGTGAGCAAATCACCGCGGCATATTGTCTCGAAGTTCGTCCCAAATCATTATCAATACCCTCCAGGCAGTGAACGTAGCTTTGTTCGTCAAGGAATAATGATGAAAGTGGATATTAGTGACTATTTGGGTCACAGTATTTATTTTGGGTTCCGTGACGAAAGTCTTGATGCATTGCTTTCCCTGTGTAAGGCAGGGTTCCATGTAATTGATGTGGGTGCAAATCTTGGGTGGAGCGTTTTGAATTTGGCGAAGATTTCAAATACAGGAACCATCCTTGGTTTTGAACCAGATCCTCTCAATTTTCAAAAACTTACCGAAAATGTCAGTGCAAATCACATGACCAACATTGTGCTGCTGTCGGTGGGATTGGGGGATAAGAGCCATACTGCCAGAATGGAGGTTCGTACTCCTTTGAATCGAGGGGGCAACCGCATAGCCCCAAGCAATAGCAATGCGTATCCGATTGAAATTGTCACTCTGGACTCTTCTCAGGAGGTAAGCAGACTCCCAAGGGTTGATCTCATCAAAATTGATGTGGAAGGTTACGAACTGAAAGTTTTACGTGGCTCCAGGGAGGTGTTGAAAAAATTCAAACCAATCCTTTTTATTGAATTGGACCAAAATAATCTCAAAGATCAGGGTGATACCCCGTCTGCACTGATAGAATATTTGATTGAATTAGGCTATGTGTCATTTACTTCTGCAGAGACGCGCATGAACATTTCTGCGAATACTGATTTCACCGGGTGCCATTTTGATCTTATAGCTAAATAGACAATGCAGAAAAAACGACTCATATATGTGGTCTCAGGCGTGGACAAGTCACTTGGACTTGAATGGGCAGCAAATGAGTTAAAGGATCTATTTGATCTGACTTTCATACTTCTTAACCCTTCCCGATCGGCCATTGAAGAAACCCTGGAGACACTCAAAGTGTTCTGTATCAGAATAGCCTACCGCGGGAAAAATGATGCCCCTATTACTTGGCTTCGGCTTTGCGTGCTGTTCATGAAACTCCGGCCTGAAATGGTTCATACACACCTGTTTGACGCCACCCTTCTTGGGCTTTCTGCGGCGTGGATCACGGGAGTGAAGAAAAGAATCTACACAAGGCATAACAGCACGTTCCATCATGTCTACCATCCGCGCGCCGTCAGGTATGACCTATGGAGCAACTATCTGGCAACCCATATCATTTCATTGAGTCAGGCAACGGACTATGCCTTGCTGCAGATGGAAAATGTCCCAGCCGGCAAAATTCGAAAGATACCCCATGGGATACAACTCGAAGAATTCAGGCACCCTGCACCTGAAAGGGTTGAACGCATTAGAGTCCGGTGGAACATCAAAACGGGTCGACCCGTCATTGGTGTAATTGCAAGGCATATTGAATGGAAGGGCATACAATACATTATTCCGGCCTTTGCAGGGTTTGTCAATAAGTATCCAGAGGCCTTGCTCATCCTGGCAAATGCTTCAGGACCTTATCAACCACAGCTTATGAAGATGCTGCATGCCTTGCCGAAGGAGAGCTATCAGTTGATACCGTTTGAAGAGGATGTTGCCGCGCTGTACAAAGTATTCAGCTTTTATGTCCACACCCCAGTGGATCGAACCTGCGAAGCCTTTGGCCAGACATACGTTGAGGCGTTGGCGGCCGGCGTTCCTTCAATATTTACCTTATCGGGCATCGCAGCAGAATTTGTTGAACATGGCAGACATGCCTGGGTTGTTCCATACAGGAATTCCGATGCTATCCTGCAAGGTATGCTGCGAGTTTTCAATGACAGCAATCTGAAAGATCGGATGGCCTCAAATGGAATTGAGGCTGTATCTTCACGGTTTGAACTAAGCACCATGATGGCTGGTCTTCATCAAGTATATAATGAGTAGCCCGTTCTTCAGCATCGTTATCCCTACCTACAATCGGCAAGATTTCATCCTCAAGACTATCGGGAGCGTTTTGAATCAGACATTCAAGGACTTTGAGATCATTGTTGTTGACAATTGTTCAACCGATGACACAGAAGATTTGCTGACGCCATTGATTCAATCAGGTGCTATCCGATACATAAAACATGACAGGAATTATGAGCGAGCAGCGTCAAGAAACACCGGGATGAAAAACGCGCATGGTCGTTTTCTTACTTTCCTTGACTCTGATGACATCCTTTATCCCAATAACCTTGAGACCGCCTATCACTTTATTAAATCCCATCCGAACGCAAAGTTCTTTCATAGTTTGTATGAATTGATTGATACTGAAGGCAAGGTGCTTTACCGTTATCGGTTCCCATCTGTCAAAAATGCCATTCAAGCCATAACAGAAGGAAACTTCATTTCATGTATTGGTTTCTTTGTTGCCGAAGAAGTCTATACGTACTATTCTTTTGATACCTCCGAGGTACTTCAAGGAATCGAAGATTGGGAGTTCTCAATGCGTATCCTCGCACGGTATCCGATTGCAAGAATTCCTTACATCAACGCAGGAATCGTTCATCATGGGAGTCGCTCTAACACACAGTTTAAACTTGAAAGCTACGTCTCAAAAATGGACTATGTTGTTGGTAAATTTAAGCGGGACCCATTACTCCAACGAATATACGGAAAGCACCTTAATCGGTTCCGGAGGTCATGCTTTCTGCTTATTGCAAGTCAGGCCAATACTTCTGGATTTTACGACATTGCCAGTAAATATGTTAGAAAAGCATGGCTTGATAATCCCATGCTCATCTTCAATACTAGATTTCTTCGTATTGCTCAGATTTCATTTATGAGAATAAAGGGCAAACTTTGACGATTGCATCCATGACAAAGAAGGTATTAATTACAGGCGGAACCGGATTTCTTGGCAGGCATCTTGGCCTTGCAATGAAGAATCATTATTCCGTGTTCCTTACAGGTAGAAATAACAAGCAAAACTCTATTGCAGCAAGTTACAGCGGCTGCAACGTTCTGCCTATGGACGTTTCCAGGATTGAATCGGTAAGAGACGCATTTTCTGAAGTAAGACCCGATATAGTGATACATGCGGCAGCCACCAAATTTGTAGATCTTGCGGAGCGTCAGCCTATGGAGTGCATTGATGTTAATGTAACCGGTTCTCAAAACGTTGCCCGGGTTGCAATCGAGAGAGACGTTAAGACGGTTATCGGGATTTCTACCGATAAGGCCACTCCTCCAGTTCGGAATACGTATGGGCTCTCCAAGGCGCTGATGGAGCGGATGTTTTGTTCGATGGATATGAAAAGTGATACGCGGTTCTCATGTGTCCGCTATGGCAATGTTGCTTGGTCCACAGGATCTGTATTGCCCATTTGGAAGAAGATGCACCAGGAGTCCGGTATGATTGGTACCACCGGCCCTCAAATGCGTAGGTTCTTTTTCACCGTGGACGAGGCGGTACAACTGGTTCTGACAGCTATTGCCAGGATACCTGAATTACATGGCAAAGTTCTTTCCAGAGAAATGAAGGCAGCGCAAATTCAGGATGTGCTTAGGGTTTGGACCACCAACAAAGGAGGGAGTTGGAGAGTAATTGATGGCAGACCTGGTGAGCGTGAGGACGAATTCCTGATTGGTGATTTGGAGTTGCCGTATGCTCACGAGAAAGTATATGATGGAATTCGTCACTTTATTATAAGTTTCAATGAGCGCGTTCTTACGCCTCTCCATGAGGGTCTCTCATCAGCTAATGCGGTTCGTTTGACAGATAAAGAGATTTTGAAACTCATAACCAATATACCGCCGGAGGAGGCTTTATGAAAATACGTCATGCATTGATCATGGCAGCTGGAAGGGGGCAACGGATGATGCCACTGACCAATGAAATCCCCAAAGCGATGGCTTCGCATGAGGGATCAACCCTTATTGCCAATGGCATTGAAAGATTGAGAGGGTCAGTAGACTACATTCATATTACTGTTGGATACAAGGGCGCAATGCTTGCTAAACATGTAATAGAGCATCAGGTTGCTTCTATTTTCAATACAGATGGATATGGGAATGCGTGGTGGTTATTCAATACCCTCATGAAATTTTTGGATGAGCCTGTACTGGTGCTTACCTGTGACAATATAGTGGACTTGGACAGCGATTTGTTGATCCATGATTACCGTCAAAAAAATAGTCCTGCATGCATGGTTGTTCCAGTCAGACCTGTGCCTGGCCTTGATGGGGATTTCATTTTTCAGAATGATGGCGTGGTGACTGAGATCAATAGGCATAAGCAGTCTGATATTTACTGTTCAGGTATACAAGTCATCAATCCCTGCGCGGTCAATAGGTTAATCGGACCGGAAGACGATTTTAATAAAGTATGGAGCGAGTTGATCAAATTGAAGCAACTTTATTGTTCTGAGGTATACCCCAAAAGATGGTTTACTGTTGACACAGTTGATCAACTTAGAGCGTTAAATCTAAAGCTCTGATGAGAGGTATGGACGAGCTCAAAAGTCCAGGGAACATTCTTGTTCTCACTTATTGGAATTATCGCGATGCGCTTGTTCAAACCTACACAATTCCTTATCTGCGGATGATAAGAAGGCATCAAAAACCTGAGGCTCTTATCTATTTATTGACGCTTGAGAAAGATCACCAGTTTGCCTCTACACGGGAGGGAGAAATTGTAAAATGCCAATTGCTGGAAGAAGGAATTCAATGGGTGCCATCAAAATACACTTCCTTTGGCATTAGCGCTCTCCTTGGTTGGATTCCTCTGATATTCAAACTCATAAGAGTGGTGCGCACACAAAATATAAAAGTGCTGCACGCCTTTGCTACGCCTGCAGGATCTGCAGGATATATCCTTTCCGTCCTGACTGGAACGCCTTTGGTATTGGACAGTTTTGAACCACACGCAGAGGCTATGATTGAAAATGGAACATGGAGAAGAAATAGTCTGGCTTTCCAAATCTTGCTTAAACTCGAAAGATGGCAAGCCCGCCGGGCGAGTGTTGTCATAGCGACGACCACCGGAATGTTGCAATATGCACAAAACAAGTACGGCTTTTGCCCACCACACCATTTTGTAAAACCTGCTTGTGTAGACCTGAACCAGTTTCTTAAGCCTGCAATAAAGGATAGTAGCATGCTTAATGCGTGGGGATGGCAAGATAAAATCGTGTGTGTGTATGCCGGGAAACTTGGCGGTATTTACTATGACAAAGAAGTTTTTGATTTCCTTAAAGCAGGATTCGAATTCTGGGGCGATCGATTGCGCTTCCTGTTTCTGACAAACCAATCGAGGCAGGAAGTAATGGAGTTATGCAGGGTATCCGATTTTGATTTCAGTTTGATTCATATGGAATTTGTGCCTCATGCGGAAGTTTCCAAATACCTGGCACTAGCGGACTTTGCTTTGACACCTGTAAAACCAGTCCCTACCAAACGCTATTGCACACCTATCAAAGACGGGGAATACTGGGCAATGGGTCTGCCTGTAGTAATTCCGTCTCAAATTTCGGATGACTCCGAAATCATTGATAAAGAGAGAATCGGAGCGGTGCTGAAAGATTCTTCAAAACTTTCCTATAATCAGGCCATAAGGTCCATAGATCGACTTCTTCAAATCCCCAAAGATGAACTTTATGCCAAAATTAGGCAGGTCGCCGTCAAGTACCGTAGTTATGACATAGCTGAAGTTGTATACGGTAAGTTGTATGGTTCTTGAGTTGTCTTACTTTTCTATTTTTGCTTAACACATATGCTAATTCCAGTTCTAATTACCGGCGGAGCCGGGTTTATTGGTAGTTCTTTGGCTGACGCCCTCCTCCACACCGGAAAGTATTATGTTGTTCTGGCCGATAACCTGTTTACAGGCAGCTTTGAGAAAGTCCCTCAACATGAGAATTGCAGATTAGTTCACTGTGATGTGAACGACTTCGAGAGTATCGCCGGGGTTATGAGAAGCCAGTCGTTTGCAGCCGTTTTCCACTATGCAGCGGTGGTAGGGGTGAAGCGTACACTTGCGCAGCCCCTGCTTGTACTCCGCGATCTGAGCGGAATCAAGAATGTTCTTGACTTGTCCAGGGAGACTGGTGTTAAGAGAGTTTTCTATTCCAGCTCTTCGGAAGTATATGGAGAGCCGGTTGAATTACCTCAGCATGAGGAGACAACACCATTGAACAGCCGACTGCCTTATGCGGTAGTTAAGAATGCGGGCGAATCGTTTTGCAGAGCATACCAACAGGAATACGGCCTGAATTACACCGTATTTAGATTCTTTAATACCTACGGACCAAAGCAGAGTGAAGACTTTGTAATTTCAAAATTCCTAATCGCCGCACTGGAGAACCGGCCAATTACCATTTACGGCAATGGCCTGCAGACAAGAACATTCTGTTACATACTGGACAACACGGCCTGCACCATAAAAATCATGGAAGATGACCTGATGCTTAACAGCGTGATCAATATTGGCAACGACGAGGAAATAACGATGGTGGACCTTGCACAAAAAATTAAGGACCTGACGAATTCTAAATCCACTATTGAATTCCTTCCCGCTTTGAAGGAAGGAGACATGACGCGCCGCAAGCCTGATATTGATAAAATGAAGAGTATATTAAATCGTCCCCTTAAGTCTCTGGAGGAGGGTTTGACCGAAATGCTGCGAACTTTTGGACAGCGATATCAGACAAAATAGATAATCAGTCGTTTTCAATTCACATTTTGTCTCAATCTCGTATATATCCAAAGTTTTTGAAGGAATGAAACCTGTTTGGATCCTTACGGTGATGATGATACTGAAAGCATTGGGAGGCTGGTCTCAGTGTCCTATCAGTAGCTTCACGCTGTCCTCCAACTCCGTATGCTCCAACCAGGTCATTTTATCCGCCAACTCTTCGTCAGCCGGATCTTATAATTGGGACTTCTGCGCAGGCGATCTTTCCAAGGTGCCTTCGGCTGCAATCCAATATGGCCTGTCAGGTGCCACCGGCCGGCCGGGAATTGATTTTGCCTTCAATGGCAACAATTGGATCGGCTTTGTAACTGGTACGTACACCAATAGTCTCTTCAGAATATTTTTTGGAAATGGGCTTGATAAGGCACCCACGTTTATTGAAGATTTATCTGTGGCCGTTGGAGGGCTGTCTTCTCCCGGACAGGTCCGAATAATTCAGGAAGGAACGCAGTGGTACGCCCTGGTTCATAATACCGGAACAGGCGAATTGCTGAAGCTTTCCTTTGGAGCAGACCTTTCAGCTCCGACGTTTACTAAAACAGTCATCTTTTCGGGAATAGGTGGCCTTAACTCTGGTTTCGCTATGGGACGAGATCCCGTACAAGGGTGGATTTGTGTTATTTCGGATGTGGCCAACCAGATCAAAGTAATCCGATTAGGTGTTGGCCTTGCGACACCCGGTCCCTCTGATATTGTCTCCACCTCATCACTGCCTAATGCGAACAATCTTGGCGATGTTGATCTCATTAACCAATGCGGTACATGGTACGGTTATGTAGACAACCTTGGCAACGGTATAGTCTATCGTCTACGATTTGGGAGCAATCTCTTTTCGGTTCCTGCGGTAGACCAGATTGCAAGTCTTTCATTGTCTAACCCCGGTCGACTGAGAATAGGACTGGAAGCAGGTCAATATTACCTGTTTGTTGTTGCGCTGGACGGTAGAATAATCAAACTCAGTTTTGGCACCGATCCGGCTTCGACACCCGCTTTGACGGATGAGGGAAATATTGATGGTGTATTGCCGTCAAATATTTATGGACTTGCCGTTGCAAGGCAAAATTCTGTATGGGCGATCCACACCATTGATCAGTCAAACGGAAATGTTTATGCGATCAGATATCCCGATCAATGCTCAGCATCGCTGATGACCTCTCAACTGGTCAGCCCTGAGGTCAGCTACCAGCAGTCAGGTGTCTATACGGTTGCTCTGTCAGTAACAAATGCTTCAGGAACATCCTTCAGTACGGCAACTGTCAATGTTTCAGGGCTATTCTCTCCAGACGTTAGTTTCAATTCGCAGAGTGTTTGTGCAAACAACAATGTGAATTTTTTCACTGTCAATTCCTCCGGGGATATAATGGCGTATGCCTGGGATTTCGGCGATTCCGGATCTTCAGTTGCTGCTAACCCAACCCACGTGTATACAAATGCTGCCACCTATTCTGTTCAGCTTACTGTTACCTCATCCAATACATGTATAAATACGGCCAGACAATCGATTCAAATTCACAATCCCCCATTGGCAAATTTCTCGTTACCTGTTGCCTCACCAGTTTGTACCAACGATGCTTACTCATTGAATAACACCTCCACCTTCGACCCCGGCTCCAACCCCACTTGGGAATGGCGTCTCAATGGCAACCTGATCTCAACCCAGAAGGATCTGGTGACTTCCTTTTCATCGCCCACCGCACAGCAGATCAGCCTGAAAGCATTCATCCCTGGTTGTAACACGGAGTCCATTCAAAATATCCCGACGGTGCTCACAGGACCTACTGTTGGATTCAATGTGACTGATGATTGTATAGGAAATACCGTGGCCTTTCAAAATGTCACCACCGGCGCGGACGCAGGGTATCTGTGGAATTTTGGAGACGGGTCTACTTCAACACAGACCAATCCTGGTCATCTCTATACAACGGCAGCAAACTACAACGTAACCCTTACAGCAAGCAACTCTCTTGGATGCCAGATAGCGACGACAAAGCCGTTGAAAATTTCATCACTTCCCCAACCGAACTTTTCCATCGGTCTTCCCCCCTTCTCCTGCGCCAATTCTGCAACACCGTTTCAAAACAACACGCCGCCACTCACTGACAGCAACATAACTGCATGGAACTGGTCCTTTGGTGATCCCTTGGGAGGCGTTTCAAGTTCCATGACGCCTTCCTATACCTACACTGCGCCAGGTAATTATTCGGTTCAGTTGACAGCGACATCTGATGCAGGCTGCATAGGCACACAAACCAGATTGATAACCATAGCATCGTCACCAACCGCCGATTTTACATTTGGCCCAACTTGCATCAATCAGATTTCACGATTTTCTGATCAGTCGAGTGGAGGCGTTCAGTCGAGGGTATGGCAGATTAATTCAAGCACCTTCACCACGACCAATCCTACGTACACCTTCAGTTCCGCAGGTACTTTTCCCGCAATGCTTACCGTTACCGGATCCAACGGATGCGCAAATGTGAATTCGAAGTCAGTATTTGTCCCTCAGGCGCCAACCGGTAATTTCACTCTTACAAATCCTTGTGCGGGACAGCCGACCCAGTTTACAGATGCATCAGTCACTTATGGAGATGTGGTAACTGGATGGAATTGGAATTTTGCCGGCAATTCAATCGGCGGTAATCCTGCAAACTATGTGTTCAGCCTGCCTGGCAATTACAACGTCAAAATGACAACTACTTATGCTTCGGGCTGTCAATACACTACATCAAAGACAATTGCTGTCAATCCTACGCCTGTCGCCGCCTTTACGGCTACTCCCGATCGTGGTTCGGCCCCATTGACAGTGCAGTTCAACAACCAGTCAACAGGGGCGACGAGCTATCTGTGGACCTTTTTCGACAAAGTTCCTTCCTCTTCAACACGTTACTCGGAGGTTTACACTTATTCCTCATCAATTGGTACGTACTCGGCGCAACTCAAAGCCAGCAATGCACAAGGTTGTTCAGATACCAAATCTGTTCCAATCATTATTCTCAACCCATTAATCGATCTTGTTCTATCTGATATTGGTCTGGTGACAGACCCTGTAAGCGGGAAGCTAAAATGCAAAGTTTCGATCTTGAACAACAGTAACATCCCTTTTTACGGGGCAGAAGTGGCGTTATTCCTGTCAGACAAAGCCGTCGTAAATGAAAATTTACAATTCGCCATTCAGCCCGGAGAGTCAACCGCGCAAACTTTGTCTTTCACATTTTCCGCCACTCAGTCCGATCTGAGTTACATATGTGCAGAAATTCTTCTTGAAAAGGATGCTCAACAAGATAACAACAAACGCTGCCTTGGTCTTGACCATGCGACTTACTTCTTTGATCCTTACCCCAACCCAACCTCAGGCACCGTCCGCATCGACTGGGTAGAAGAGGGACCCGGGACAGCGGTTATCAGTGTATATGATAACCAGGGAAAGCGAGCTTACCGGTGGGAAACGCTTACCAAGGAAGGTTTGAATCAAACCGTGCATGATTTATCCTTTCTGACATCGGGTCTGTACGTTGTAATAGTTGAGACTTCCCAATCGAGGAAGGTCATGCGATTTGTGCGGCAGTAAGAGTCTGGCTTTATAGTTCCTCCCTTCTTGTTAACTTTAGAATAAATTTCATAGCATGAAGATTAAGCTGGACACAACAGACCGTAAGATTCTGGAACTTCTTCAGACCAATTCAAATATTACCAATGCACAGCTGGCCCAAGAGATTGGGCTTTCACCGGCACCGACCCTCGAGAGAGTAAAGAAGCTTGAAACGGCAGGAGTAATCAGGAGTTATCACGCTGTGGTGGATGCCGCCAGCGTAGGATTGGGCGTCAGTACGTTCGTAATGGTTACACTGAAGGGACACAACAAGGAGAATATTGCAAAGTTCATGCAGGCCATCTCTCAGATCAAAGAGATAGTCGAGTGTCATCATGTTACCGGGCAGGCGGACTTCATGCTGAAGATTGTGGCTGCAGATATACCATCTTACCAGCAGTTGATGCTGGACAAAGTCACGAATATTGAGGTGGTGGACAACATGCAGTCCATGGTCATCTTGTCCACGCTGAAGGACACAAAGATGATCCCGATCCCTGAGTTCTGACGAGAAATTGCCAAGACTTTAAATTTGGAAAATGGCGGACGATAAAAAGAGCCTGGTATTGAACGAATCCCAGATCCGGCAAAAGATCAGGAGAATGGCGTATCAGATCTATGAGAATAATTTCTCGGAGAAAGCGATCGTGCTGGCAGGTATAGAGGGGCAGGGTTATAGCCTTGCCCGTGAACTTGAGAAGGAGATGACTGCAATTTCACCGATTAAGATTCAGGTAGCCAAAGTCGCTATAAACAAAGATCTGCCCCAGCAGGATAACGTGACGCTCGATGTTGATCCCGCAAGCCTCAAAAAGAAAGTGGTGGTATTGATAGATGATGTGCTGAACACTGGTCGTGTGCTCACCTATGCCATGAAACCACTATTGAGTACCCAGGTGTCAAGAATTGAGGTGGCCGTTCTCGTAAACAGAAGTCATCCACAATTCCCGATACAGCCAACTTATACGGGTTACGCCCTGAGTACAACTTTGTCGGACCATGTAGAGGTGAACCTATCTAAGAAGCCGGCGGTGTATTTGCATTAATGGTCCAGCCAATCTGCCAGTCACATGTCCAGTGTAAAACCTGAAATACGACGCATCACGACACACCAACTTCAGGAAATGAAGAATCGTGGTGAAAAGATCGCCATGCTTACGGCATATGATTACAGCATGGCTAAAATAATCGATAGGGCAGGCATGGATGTGGTCCTTGTGGGGGATTCGGCATCCAATGTCATGGCCGGTAATGAAACCACCTTGCCGATCACGCTGGATCAGATGATCTATCATGCAACCTCGGTAGTCAGGGCCGTAAAACGCGCATTGATAGTGGTGGACATCCCGTTTGGTCACTATCAGGGAAGTTCTGGTGAAGCCCTGAGGTCTTCTATCCGTATCATGAAAGAGTCGGGTGCCCATGCAGTCAAACTGGAGGGAGGCAGCGAAGTAAAGGAATCAGTCCTCAGGATTCTTAGTGCGGGCGTGCCGGTGATGGGACATCTTGGGCTCATGCCACAATCTATTTACAAGTTTGGAACTTATGCCGTCCGGGCGAAAGAGACGGAAGAGGCCAATCGTTTGATCGAAGACGCACAACTGCTTGAGGAATGCGGATGTTTCGGTCTTGTTTTGGAGAAAATACCATCTGAGTTGGCGGGAAGAGTGGCCCGAAAACTCAGGATTCCCGTCATTGGCATAGGAGCCGGACCTGAAGTAGATGGTCAGGTGTTGGTCATGCAGGACATGCTGGGTATTACCCAGGAATTCAAACCTCGGTTTCTGCGACAATATGCCGATCTGAATAAGACGATCAACGACGCTGTCAGGCACTATGTATCGGATGTCAAGTCGAGGAAATTTCCGGACGACTCTGAGAAGTATTAACTACTCACGACAGACTTTCAGTTTTGACTTGTCGGCCGGCTCACCAAACCACACCACAGCATATTGCTCGTAAATCCCAATGCCTATGGCTTGCCAGTGAAGCTTCTGCCATGTGCCGGAATTAATTAGAAGGGGATTGTGGCCAGGGCTTTTCTTCCAACCTTCCAGGCCCTCGGCCGCTGACGCCCCTCCAGAACTGAAGTAAGCAATTTCATAACCCGCACCTTCATAACCGGAAATTTCTTTCGGTTTGTCCCACATGCAGGAGGCCCTTGAATGATCTGATGTGTAACAGCAGGGCGTCCACTTTCCCTGGTCTGACCAACTGTGCGGATTGCAGTCCCCGCGATTCTCGTAGTCGAAATGTGCAGCCAGGTCCCTGACGTGGGTCTGAGCAACAAGAGTCAGTTTAGACGAATAGGGGATCGGCTCCAACTTCATGCTTTTCCTGTAATCCATAATCATTTCATACAGTTTCTTTTCTTCCACTGAAACACAAACGGCTTCCGATGGGTCGGCCAGGTTATTCATTAGTAAAAGAAAGAGAAGTTCAAGATTCATGGGTCGTGACTTTCAGTCTATTTTAGAACTACCAATTTCTTTCATTCTTCTGTTATTTTCCTAATTTTCGAAACGTTTACGCAGAACCTATTATTTACGGGAATTCCTTAAAATCAGACAAAAATGAGTGACCAGAAGATTAGTATTCAAAACGGAAAATTGAATGTTCCCGATATGCCTGTTATTCCTTTCATTGAAGGCGATGGAACCGGCGTTGATATTTGGCCTGCATCACAATTGGTTTTTGATAAGGCAGTAGAAAAGGTTTACAAAGGCAAGAGAAAGATTCAATGGAAGGAAGTTCTCGCCGGTGAAAAGGCATTCAACAAGACCGGCAATTGGATGCCTGAGGAGACACTCACAGCATTCAAGGAATATCTGGTTGGAATCAAAGGGCCGCTTACCACACCTGTAGGAGGAGGCATCCGGTCTCTAAACGTGGCCTTACGTCAGGATCTTGATTTATATGCCTGCGTTCGACCGGTACGCTGGTTCAAGGGGGTTCCATCTCCTGTAAAAGAACCTCACAAAACTGATATGGTCATCTTCAGAGAGAATACTGAAGACATTTATGCAGGCATCGAGTTCCAGCAGGGTACTGATGACAACAAGAAATTCCTTGACAACTTCCGCGACTCCTTCCCCAAGTTGTACAAGAAGATCAGGTTTCCGGAAACATCGGGTATAGGCATTAAACCTGTTTCCAGGGAAGGCACTGAACGATTGGTACGATCCGCCCTTGAATATGCGATCAGTCACAAAAAGCCAAATGTGACGTTGGTGCACAAAGGCAACATCATGAAGTTCACGGAAGGCGGATTTCGCGACTGGGGCTATGCACTGGCCAAGAACGAATTTGGAGCGAAAGATCTGGACGGCGGCCCATGGCAGGTGATCGAAAGGGGAGGACATAAAATCGTGGTTAAGGACTCTATTGCGGATGCATTTCTACAACAAATCCTGCTTCGTCCGGATGAATATTCGGTGGTAGCAACCCTGAACCTCAATGGCGACTATATCTCCGATGCTCTTGCCGCAATAGTGGGAGGCATTGGTATAGCTCCTGGTGGGAACGTCAACTATGTTACAGGCCATGCGATTTTTGAAGCAACCCATGGAACTGCACCTAAGTACGCAGGTCAGGATAAAGTGAACCCTGGTTCCGTTATTCTCTCCGGTGCAATGATGTTTGAGTATATGGGATGGCAGGAAGTGGCGGATGCCATCTACAAGGGACTTGAAGCAGCCATTGCAGCCAAGAAAGTCACTTACGATTTCCATCGTCTGATGGAAGGAGCAACACTCCTGAAATGCTCCGAATTTGGGCAGGAGATTGTCAGGAATATGTAGCAGAATTTTGTATGAAATATTTGAAGACCAGCTCGCGAGGCTGGTCTTCTTTTTTGGGACAAATGTCTATAGGGTCATCGTCACAAAGAACTTCCATAATCCGTTATCTGAATTGTTCGGATGAGCATAAGCGCCATAGCGATAGAAATAACCTGCGCCTACACCAAAGTAAAGCAGGTTCACGTATTTAAAACGGATCAGATTGTTCAGTACCAACCCGCTTTCGAAGTATCCTTTCTCCATTGTGTTGATGGGTATTCCAATATGATCTTGTGGCTGCCTGAGATTTCCCCACCCCGAATTTTGAATCAGTGAAAGTTCAGGTCTGAAGTATTTGCTCCGATTTCCAGTAAGACGACCGAGATTATGCTGTAAAAACAGATAAGCGTATTGATCTGAAACAAACTCGTATAAGTCCATCGTCTGGAAATAGTTCTGTATCAGGATACCCTGGGATACCGTATGCGGATGGAGTGTACCACGACCATTAAACATGTACGGGTATGGGATATTCCCGTCAGCAGTCCCCAATGCCACTTCATAACTGGTCTTCCCGCCGCCAGCCCACCGGATGAAATGATCCCACTGAATTTCAATTCTGGAAAAGTCATAGGCCCCGCCCAGCCACCCGTCAAATGCTTTTGAAATGCTGATCAGAAGGAGCGGGTTGGGGAGTTGAGTGGGGATGCTGAACTGTCCGATCTGTGTGTAGGGTTCGTGAAAGGCGAGCCTTAATTGCCCTCCAATCATGGCAGTAGTAAAATTTGCAGCCTTCTGGGTGGGATCTCCACTGGGCAGGTAGTTGTATTGATAAGCAGGATTTCTTTCTTCGCGCTGTGCAAATACTTTAAGGGATAAGGGGCGGGAAGGTTTCCATTCATATACTACACTCATTCTCGTAACGGAATCCATGCGTGCCGTCAAAAAGCGTCTGAATGTCTGACTTCCGCTGAGGTTCTGTCCCCTGATGAAATCCGTATTGGCTGACTCAAACACATCTTGTAACCAGCGAATACTGAGTTGACCGTTTGTTCTCGGATTCAAATGCACGATGAGTCCACCACCATATTTAAGTGCTTTGTCGCGGAAACCGTATCCAACATAACCTTCCAGACTGAAGAGCCGCGATACTGTCTCTGCCGTCTGAAGACCAATGCCCGGTCTGAATCCTTCGTATTGATTGAATCGCACCAGATATTCGGAAGGTAAATAGAATGGGCCTGCTTTGAATCTCCCCACGATTGCGCCCTCCGCAAATTTCATCAGCGTATTCAGGGACCTGGTCTTCGATTTGGCAGAGTCATAAAAATGATAAGTGTTCAGTTCTTTTTGCGAAATCGAATCCACTCGAATGCGCCTCCAAGTCGAATCCGGTCGCCGGTTTGCGAGCGGATCAAAAGAGACTTGCAGTAAATCAAAATCCTTCCCAGTCAGGTTGACAGAAAAGGAAATATCACTGACATAGCTCCTGCTGTAATAATAGGGTCGGATATTGCGGACCTGGTACTCATGAAAAATGATTTCGCTGTTGAGCATCACCGGAAACCATCGACCATCAATCTTTCTGTATTGCTGCTGAATCCTGGCTTCCATCAATTGATGATGATCGGAGGGCTGAGCCAGCACGTGCTGGAGCGCATACCCATCAGATGAAATATAAAGTTGCCCCTCAAGTGATTCAAATACTTTGCCAGCAAGGGGTTGAAAAGCGATGACAAACAAAGAGTCCTGGCCTTGCAGCACAGTATCCATCAGGGTGTAGTCGTAACGGTTCAGCGCACCCTCTCCAATGGGGTTGAGATAGGGGGAACCCATCAGGGTGACGAAGTCTTTGTAAAAACCGAAGGGCTGAAGATCTGTTGCTAGGAAAGCAAAAAAAGGATCCTTGATGCCTGAGAATCGATTGGCCAGCACGACTTCCTTCAATTGATCAGGTTTGCGGTATTTCCTCAAAGTGTAGCTCTCACTGACAAATGCGTTATTGTGCTCAATGAAAGTCTTGACTTTCGATGAGCCTTTTCCAAAGGCGGATGCCTTTCCTGCCAA
Source organism: Cyclobacteriaceae bacterium (assembly GCA_039810905.1). GTDB lineage: Bacteria > Bacteroidota > Bacteroidia > Cytophagales > Cyclobacteriaceae > ELB16-189. The sequence goes on from JBDHXU010000011.1 coordinate 50,649, forward strand.
TGCAAGACTGCAGACGAGCTTATTGTAACTGTGACATGTGTAACCATCAATTTGATCCGGATCGTTTAACCGCTTGTTTGCCATCACCCTCCTGATGATTCGTAAGGCAGGATTGCTGCCAGGCTTTATCACCACCTCACCAAGCTCTGTATTGCTTTCTCTGAGTCGCACGATCACATCTGCGGTCGACTGGTTAAATGCCATGCGTCTGGTCTCAAACCCCACGTACCGGAATTCCACGGTATCTCCCGGAGAACTAATCAGTCGAAATCTTCCCTCGATATCCGTAGTGACGCCCTGGCGGGTTCGTTTTACAACTATGTTAACGAATGGCAAAGGGTAACCCGTCCCGTCATCAACCACCTTGCCGGATGTTTCAATAGTCTGACCAAGGGCATCGAGAGAGCAGACCAATGCCAGAAGAAAGAACCTGAACATGGTTCCTTTAACTGAAGATGGCGACATAGGGTTTGGCGCCTATTATGACAGGCTAGCGTTGTTCCAGCATCTTAACCACTGTCCAGGCAGCCTCTTCACCTTTGTTGCCGAGCTTGCCTCCGGCCCTCTCAAGGGCCTGCTGTCTGGTGAGTGTTGTCAATACGCCAAAAGCTACCGGTTTACCATAACGGAGGTTCACTTTCATGATCCCCTGGGCTACAGCCTGACAGATGTAATCAAAGTGCGGAGTGTCGCCTTTGATTACACAACCCAGACAGATTACGGCATCTACTTCCTTGTGCTCCGCCATCCACTGGGCTCCAAGCGGAAGTTCATAGCTGCCTGGTACATCCTTCCGGATAATGTGTTTTTCTTTTACACCCAAATGTCGAAGGGCCTGATATGCGCCTTCGTAAAGTGCTCCAGTTATCTCTTCATTCCATTCAGACACAACAATGGCAAAACGCTTGTTATCGAGCCTGATCTTACTTTTTCTTTTGACGGATGAGATAATTCCTGCCATGGTTCAGAAATAAAAAAGGGATGGCATCTGCCATCCCCTAAAGATATTAAATAACCATCACGAGTGAGGCTCCAGTCTTGCTTTGAGCTTTCTTGCATTCTGAAAGTCACTGCTGTCCCAATATTCATCAATCACACGCTGATAGGCCTTGATTGCCTTGTCATTCTGATTGAGCTTTTCATACGCCAGAGCTGCCTTCATGAGGTAGGTGGGCGTGAAATATTTATTGGGCTTGTAGTCGGCTGCTTTACTGTAGTAAGCAGCAGCCTCTTCGTATTTCTTTTGTTCCATATTGGCATCACCGATAAGGCTATAGGCACGTGCCTGGATAAGTTGATCGTTGCTCTTGAACTGATCCAGATAGAAGATTGCCAACTGATATTTGCCCTGCTTCAGACAAATTGCGCCGGCGTAGAAATGAGCCAGATTTCCGGCGGGTGTCATGGAATAATCATCTGCGATCTGCTTGAAGCCAAGATTGTTTCCATCGCCATCCATGGCAAGATTGAGACTGTCGGCCTCAAAATAGCGAACAGCCTGAAACATCTCTTTCTGTGCTTCCTCTTCCTGGCCACCCATCCAATAACGGTAGCCAAAGTATCCGCCAACGATAACCAGAATGACGCCTAAAACGCCAAATACAATATTGGGATTCCTTTCAATCCAGTGCTCGGCGCCTTCTACTTTTTCTGCGAGAACCTCTGCGTTTTCAAGAATATCCTTCTTTTCTTCCGTCTTTGCCATGATAATGAATGAAATGCCCGTCTAATCGGGGCTGCAAAACTATGAATTCAGGGTGATTTGACAAAAACCCTCCACCCAACGGGTTGTCGACACAATAGTTGGATTCCGATAGATTGTTCCTAGTCGTTTACGAATGGATATCCTTCGTCCTTGTAGATGTCTGTCAGAGCTTCTGCAGGATCCGGGAAATTGGACTCCTCTGCGAACTTCACACTTTCTTCCACCTGCGCGTGAACTTTATGCTCGATGGCCGTCAGCTCATCTTCAGTAGCCATCTTTTTGTCGAGTATGGCACGACGGACCACCTCAATCGGGTCGCGTTGCTTGTATTCCTCTACCTCTTCTTTTGTGCGGTATTTCTGAGGGTCTGACATGGAATGGCCTTTATATCGGTAAGTCCTGAATTCCAGCAGGGAAGGACCTTCGCCATTTCGGGCGCGTTCGGCAGCACGAGCGGTTGCAATATGTACTGCTTCTACGCTCATGGCGTCCACCGGCTCTGAAGGGATATCATAAGCTTCACCCAACGTATAGAGTTCGGTTACATTGGAAGTACGTTTGACCGAAGTACCCATCGCATACCCATTGTTTTCGATAACAAAAATGACTGGGAGCTTCCAGAGCATGGCCAAGTTGAGCGTTTCATGGAATGCGCCCTGCCGTGTAGCCCCGTCTCCCATATAGCAGATACAGACGTTCTTGGTCTTGTTGTACTTCTCGGCGAAAGCGATTCCCGCTCCCAGCGGAACCTGGCCGCCCACAATTCCGTGCCCGCCGAAGAAATGCTTGGTGCGATCAAAAATGTGCATTGATCCTCCCTTTCCTTTGGAAATGCCAGTCTCCTTTCCAAAGAGCTCGGCCATCACTTGTTTGGGGTCCGTCCCCAGCCCAAGCGGGTGTGCATGGTCGCGGTACGCTGTAATCCATTTGTCTTCTGAAGTAAGAGCAGTAATAGCACCGGCCGCGCACGCCTCCTGACCAATATAGAGGTGACAGAAGCCTCTTATTTTCTGCATCCCGTAAAGCTGTCCGGCGCGATCTTCAAATTTCCGCATCAGGTACATCATTTCGAACCATCGCAGGTACAACTCTTTTGAGAATTCCATCTTGTCTTTGCTGGTTTTGGTTTTGGCTTGGGCACTCGTCGACATAACCATTACTTTTGAACGGGACTGCGAAAATAGTCCCCATTCTAACAATTCCCAACTCGAACCCTTCCAGGAACCCTCCATGCGATTAGAGAGCCTCAGATTGGTGGATTTCAAGAATTATACATCGGCCATGCTGGAGTTCCAGGGGTCGATTCATTGCCTTTTGGGTAAAAACGGAAGCGGGAAAACCAACCTCCTGGAGGCCATCTACTATTTATGCTTTACCCGGGGTGCACGGGGAGGGTCAGATGCATCCTGCATACGCAATGGCAGCGGACAGTTTGTAATTGAGGGAAGGTTCAGAAAAGAGGACAAGCCACATGACGTGGTTTGCACCTTTTTGTCGGGGGATAAAAAGCTTGTGTCCGAGGACGGCAAGGTCTATTCGAAATTTTCCGATCACATTGGTAAATACCCTCTCGTTCTGGTGGCTCCAAATGACATTGAACTTATTTGGGATGGTCCGGAACTGCGCCGGAGATATGTGGACACACTGCTATCCCAGACAGACCAGGAGTATCTGCGTCAACTGATTCTGTACCAGTCGGTCTTGCGACAGCGCAATGGCCTGCTGAAGATGTCTCAGGAACGTGGTGTGATAGATCGCGACTTGCTGCACACCTACGACGCTCAACTTATAGCTGCAGGAACATACATCTTCAGTGCACGTGAAACGCTGGTGAAACGCATCATTCCGGTGCTGACGGAGCAATACAGCTTTCTGGTAGGGGGTAGCGATGAGCAGGTTGGAATTCTCTACACTTCCGATTTGGCTGCATTCGATTTTGGATCAGAACTCTCTGGCAGGCTTGAACGCGATCACATCCTTGGGCGTACTTCAGTTGGGATACATCGTGATGATTTCAACTTTCAACTGATGAACCAGCCCCTGAAGGATTGGGGAAGCCAGGGCCAGCAGAAGTCTTTCCTCATCGCGCTCAAACTGGCGGAATTCAAACTGCTTGAAGAAAAAAACCGGTTCAAACCACTGCTTCTGCTCGATGACATTTTTGACAAGCTGGACGATGACCGTATCCATAGGTTGATGGATCTTATTTCGGCTGGCAGTTTTGGGCAGATCTTTATTACTGATGCACGGCCGGAACGGAGTGCTGAGATGTTAAGACGAATTGGAGTGAAGTCGCAGAATTTCCAGGTTGAAGGCGGAATGATCCTGACATCGTGAAACTCTTGCAAGCACTGACAGATTTACCGCCAGATCAAAGCCAAAGACTTCCTACCTTTGTCTATGGCCAAATCACAACCGCCCGGTCCATTGCACATCAGTCAGGCAATTGAGGAACTGCTGAAAACGCAGCACCTGAAACCCCGATTTGATGAAGCCAATGTGGTGGCTTCCTGGGAAAGGCTGGTCGGGAAGGCCATCGCCAGAAGAACCCGGAAAGTATTTATTCGTAACAAAGTCCTATTCATCGAACTGGTATCGCCTTCCATGAAGCAGGATCTGAGCTATCATAAATCCAAGATCCTTGAAATGCTTAATAAGGAGTTTGGCGAAGGGGTCGTGAAGGAGATAGTATTGATGTAACCCAGGTTCAGGCCGACCATCGGCACGCAGCCAAATCGCAAGGTGATTCCTTGTCTAAACCGAAAAAGCCTTTAATTTTGCAGTCCCGTTTTCAGAAAAATGGCTTTTTTGGCGCATTGAAAGGGCAGCAGAAAACGGTCGTTCTCAGTTCATTTGGAAAGGTTCACACCAGTTCTTGGCTGCAAAGTATAATGTGTGACCACCATCAGATAATCGGGGGGATACTCAAGCGGCCAACGAGGACAGACTGTAAATCTGTTGACTTATGTCTTCACAGGTTCGAATCCTGTTCCCCCCACAGGACATTTGATGATTTGTTTGTTTGTCGATTTGTTGATTTAGTACCTAAATCTTCAAATCAGCAAATCTCCAAATCGACAAATGATCTGCGGGAGTAGCTCAGTTGGTAGAGCGATAGCCTTCCAAGCTATAGGTCGCGAGTTCGAGCCTCGTTTCCCGCTCAGTCCATTTGATGACTTGTCGGTTTGTCGGTTTGTTGATTTCCTTAAATCGCCAGATCGCCAAATCACCAGATCAACAAATGAGCTGCCGTTGTAGCTCAGTGGTAGAGCACTTCCTTGGTAAGGAAGAGGTCGACAGTTCAATCCTGTTCAACGGCTCAAAAGGATTGAACTTG
>JBDHXU010000012.1:0-55664 GCA_039810905.1 Cyclobacteriaceae bacterium
ATAGGGAATTTCGAATTGTCCTGCGCTAGCCAATCGACAATTCGAATTGACAATAGACTGCTAATTCCTACTTTTGTTTCCTTCAGCATTTCATGTCAAAGAGAAGCCCGGGACTCATTTTCATCTTCATTACGCTGCTTATTGATGTAACGGGGTTTGGCATAATCATTCCGGTCATGCCGGGACTTATCCAATCCCTCATTGGGGAAGGGGGAACTGTGAGTGATGCAGCAACCTATGGTGGCTGGCTGATTGCGTCTTACGCCGTCACTCAGTTTTTCTGTGCCCCAATAATCGGCGGTCTTAGTGACCGGTTTGGCCGCAGGCCCGTTCTTCTGGGTTCTCTGTTTGGATTTACCATCGACTATCTTTTCCTGGTATTTGCTCCTTCAATTGGATGGTTGTTTGTTGGAAGAATTGTGGCTGGCGCCCTTGGTGCAAGTTTCACAACTGCAGGGGCTTATATCGCAGATATCAGCACACCGGAGACACGCGGTCAAAATTTCGGGATTGTTGGGGCAGCCTTTGGCCTTGGATTTATCATCGGACCTACACTTGGCGGACTCCTCGGTGATATGGGGCCCAGGGTTCCCTTTATGGCAGGAGCGGCGCTCACCATGATCAACTGGTTGTATGGCTACTTCATCCTTCCTGAATCCTTGAAGCCTGAGAACCGCAGAGCGTTTGACTGGAAGAGAGCCAACCCTGTCGGAACACTCCAGAGCTTGTGGAAGTATCCCGTGATCGCTGGGCTTCTTATCTCACTCACACTGGTGTACATCGCCATGCATGCCATTCAGAGCAACTGGTCTTATTACACCATGGAGAAATTTGAATGGGGCCCCCGGCTCATCGGTATATCCTTGACAGTTATTGGCGTTGCCTCGGCTCTGGTACAGGGTGTACTTATCCGGATCATCATTCCCAAGCTCGGACAAAAGCGCAGTGTTTATGTTGGGCTTTCCCTTTACGCGATTGGTCTCTTGTTGTACGCGCTCGCGACTCAAGGATGGATGATGTATGCGATCACTTTTGTCTATTGTCTTGGTGGAATTGCCGGCCCTGCGCTCCAGGGAGTCATGTCAGGCATTGTCCCGCCCAATGCACAGGGGGAATTGCAGGGTGGGTTTACCAGCCTGATGAGTCTTACCTCCATTTTTGGACCACCGATGATGAACAGCCTGTTTGCCTATTCGACGAGTGAGTTTCATTTTCCGGGCGGTGCCATGTTGTTGGGCGCGGTGTTGACTATAACAGCCGCCCTTATGGCGCGGCGGACCCTGAAAAGTTCTCCGTCACCGGCGCCCACTTCCTGAAGAATGAGCCTGAAGTTTGTGGTAGATCTGCAGACAGACCCAGGCATCTGTTGCGGCATAGCGGATCTGCTTGATGTCAAGCTCTTCTGCCTCCCAGTTGCTGGTCTGTGCACCTTTCGAGATGCGGAACCCGAGCATCAATGCGGTCAGTTTCTTGACACTCTCTACCTGCAGGCCGGCAGCACGGGTTAGCTCCGTGAGTTCCACGAAGCCTGCAGGTTTGAATTTCTTCAAAAGCTGCAGTGCCTTGATGTCATCGCGGATGGCCACGCCAACTTTCCGGATATCTTCATGCTGAAAGAAATTCACGATTTCCGGAGTCAGACCAGTAGCCAGCAGCCTGATCAGAAAGACCTTTTCGGGAAGTGCAACCTGCAGAATAGCCACCTTGTTGCGGTGACCACGTACGAAGACTGGTTTTGTTTCTGTGTCGAAGCCGATGATCGAATGTGACATCACTTCCTCAAATGCCCGATTCACTTTCTCGGGATGGGATATAATTTCTATAGGACCTTCGAAGCTACAGAGCGGAAGGGCATTGATCTCCTCGTGCGTGATCGTCAATTTTTCGCTATACGGATGCCTGGTCATCGCTGAACCTGCGAATCTTGAAGTTAAGGTAAGCCTGCAATACGGTCATCAAGGGACTGATGATACAGAAGAAACAGTAGGGGGCATACACGAATGTGGATACGCCAAGCACGTTGGCCTGGGTGGCCCCGCAAGTATTCCAGGGGACAAGCACGGATGTCACAGTTCCGGAATCTTCCAACGTCCTGCTGAGAAGTTCAGGCTTGTATCCCCGCTTGCGATAGGTAGCAGCGTACATTCTTCCGGGCACGGCAATTGCCATATACTGGTCCGAGGCGGTGATGTTAAAAAAAATGCATGTGGCGGCTGTGCTGGCTACCAAGGATCCCGTGCTGTTGGCGAACTGTATAATTTCTTCGGCAATCCGATGTAATAACCCCGACGATTCCATGGCACCCCCGAAGACCATTGCGCATATAATGAGCCAGATGGTGTTAAGCATGCCACTCATGCCTCTGGCAGTAAGGAGTTCAGAAATCATCGCATTATCAGTCTGAATGTTGATGGTAGTAGTCATGGCCCGCATAACCGCAACAAAAGAGCCACGTACACCGCCATTCATGCCGGAAACCTGTTCTATGATTTGTGGCTGAAAGATCAAAGCAAAAATTCCACCAAGGATGGTCCCGACGAGCAGGGCAGGCAGGGCCGGAATCTTTTTCACAATCATGAAGAGAACGAGAGCCGGTGCGATAAACAGCAATGGATTCAGATTGAACTTCCCTTCAATGGCTGTCAGTACCGAATGGGTGTCCGTTTCAGCTCCTGACGTGTCCAGGGTGAAGCCCCACACAAAGAAGATGATCAAGGTGATCAACAAAGTTGGCAGTGTGGTATTGATCATGTACTTCACATGCGTAAAGAGGTCTGTCCCGGCCATTGCAGGCGCCAAATTGGTGGTATCGCTCAGCGGTGACATCTTATCGCCGAAGTAGGCTCCAGAGATAATGGCCCCGGCAATTACACCCTCTGAAACGCCCAGCGCTTTTCCAATTCCCAACAGAGCGATACCTACCGTTGCCACTGTAGACCAGCTTGAGCCTGTGGCTAGTGATACGATGCAACAGACAACACATGCAGCGAACAGAAAGATAGTTGGGTTAAGCACTTTCAAACCATAGTAGATCATGGCCGGCACAATTCCACTTAGTAGCCAGGTGCCGGAAAGTGAACCGATGACCAATAATATAAGCATGGCGCCCATGGCTGAACTGATGCTCTTGATTACGGTTTCTTCAATGTCTTCCCAACGGTAACCCAGGCGGTAGGATATCAGTCCCGCAACGCTTGCCGACAATAACAATGCGATCTGGTTGGCGCCCTCGATTGCTCTGGCCCCAAGAACCATCACATTGACGCTAAGAAGTGAAATGAGGAGAGCGATGGGAGTGAAGGCATGCAGCAGTCCAGGCCGCTTTTTTTCCAGCGTCATCAAGAATTAATTTGGGGTCAAGTTAGGGAGATTATGACTACGGGCAAGGCCTACCTGATGGTCTTCCTGTAGTGAACACCCCGTTCTTTCAGGTAATTTACTACGAACGAAAAGTCATCCTCATTTTCTCCCACAAACTCGGGAGGTGAAATGCCTTTGCGAGAATAACCTCCATGCAAAACTCTTTCGGCAACGGCGGTAGCTGTGTATCCGGTTGTCCGTGCCATTGATAAGGTTCCAGCAGCATCCGTTTTATCAAACAGGCTGTACTCGTATGTCTTTTCATTGCCTTCCTCGGTTCCGGAAATGCGGATCCTCATCACCGTAAATTCTTCTTCACCCGGTTTTAGTTTCCATTTTGGAAAGACCAGCTTGGCAGTGATATCGATGGGCCGGACTTTCACGCCCTGAATATCAACTGGCTCATAAGAAAAGAATCCGGCTTCACGAAGCACGCGCAGGTATTCAACACAGCCAGGGTAACGGAGAGTCTTCTCAATCATATCGGGAATGTGATGCATGGTCTTGATCAGCGAACGCAGGCCGTCAGAATTCCAGGACTCTAGCGTACCCACTTCATCAAAATGAACCAACTCCGCATCAGAAAGTGCTTCACGCACAACCACAGTTCCATTCTTCACAAACCTTGCCGGTCTGATGTATTCCTCAATTACGTCTATTGGGGAGAAGACCGCCTTGTATTCAAACGGCCACTCTCTCTTAACTGGCAACCCGCCCACCAGACATTCATAAGAATTGATGGTCATTCGCTTGTTGTGATAGCCCAGGATGATATTGCCCATTCCTGGCGCCACACCGCAATCTGTGACCACAGTTACGCCAGCCGATTTTGCGGCACTATCCAGAAGAAAAGCATCTTCTGGAAAAAAAGATATATCCACCATGTTCTTTCCGGCAGCGATCACACTTTTGACCGTGTTGAAGCCAAGAAAGCCTGGCACGGCGCCAATCACGAGATCACTGGCGGCGATTTGGTTAGATATGGACGAAAAATCAGTGAAGTCGGCTTGCACAGTACGGATCGACCGTGCTTCAAGATCTTTGAGTGCCTCAGTGCGTAAGTCAACGGAAGTTACGTCATGGCGGGCAGCGAGGTCAATGGCCATTGCTTTTCCGACGAGTCCCGCGCCCAATACGGTAATTTTCTTCTTCATGCTGTCGTTATTATTTCTCTATTTTCGAAGTGGAGGAAACCACATCTATGTTTGAGCCGGCCAAGATAATTGAAAAAGCCAAAGTCTCCGCCTTCTGGCTATGGGTCCTGAACCAGGTGCTTTACAGGATGGTCCCGTTCAACAGACCCCATCGATTTCATATTGCTGAAATCAGTGACATCAGGTTGCGGACCTGTATTCCCTACAGGAGAAGCAATTTCAATCATATCAGAGGCCTTCACGCCTGTGGCCTGGCTACTGTATCTGAGTTTGCAACAGGTTTCATGCTTCTTTCAAAGCTGGATCCTCAGAAGTACCGCATCATCATGCAACGAATTGAAATGGACTACCACTTCCAGGGAAAAATGGATGCCTATGCAACCTTTGAGGCTTCTCCTGACTGGATCCGGGAAAAAGTGGCGGATCCTCTCACTTCCAAGGATTCTGTAGTGGTACCTTGTGATGTTGCCATTCACGATGCAAAGGGAAATCACCTGACTACAGGCCGTGTATTTTGGCATGTAAAGGATTGGTCGAAAGTTCGAACCAAATCGTAACCATTACTCTTTTTAATGATTTTTTGTTAACTAGGGATGGATCATTTCCTTCGGATAATGCGCAAAATTGACCAGCTCTTAAATGAATATGGCGAAAGCCACCAGAATCAAACCAATAAGACCATCCATTGGATTTGCGTGCCTCTGATCTTCTTCAGTGTGATCGGGCTTCTTGCCTCCCTGCCGGCAGGAATGGTGGAAACAATAATGGGTGACCGCCCTTATGCCAACTGGGCAACGGTCTTCACTATTCTCGCGATTGCCTATTACGTCACATTGTCTATTCCGCTCACCATTGGCATGATGTTGTTTGCTGCACTTTGTCTCATGATCGCAGGAAAAATTGAAGGTACGGCCACACCACTATGGGCGGTGAGCTTGTTCATTTTTGTTGTGGCTTGGATTGGCCAATTCTACGGCCATAAGGTGGAAGGAAAGAAGCCATCTTTTTTCAAAGACCTCCAGTTTTTGCTGATTGGCCCTGCCTGGCTGATGCATTTTGTCTACAAGAAACTGGGAATTCCTTACTAGTTGGAGAAGGGGTATACCGTACTTCGCGAACTGCCTCCGGATTTTAACGAAGCGTACGAAGTCTTTTTATTTCATCAGGCAGCACATCTTAAGCTTCAGCACCCGGAGTGGATGCACTTCTATTTGGTTAGCACTACAAGCCGCAAAGCACTCGCCCACCTGGCCGTTCAAGTATCGGGTAAACTGGCTTGCTCCCCGTTCAAGGCCCCATTCGGCGTAATGTGCTGTTCAAGCGACCTGAGATCATCTTTGTTATATCAATTCATAGAGGACTGTGAAACAGAGCTTCGTTCCGCCGGTATTACCCGTGTGATGATCACCGAGCCTCCACAATGCCTTAGGAGAGAGGAAGGCCTTATTCAGACCATGTTCCTGAACCTGGGCTATCACGTTTCAAAGGCTGAATCAAGCGCCTGCATACCCGTGGATCAAACTTCATTTGAGGAGAAACTGGATGACTGGGAGATAAGGAAACTTCAGCAGTCCCGAAAACTGGGATTAAATTTTCGCGAACTCTCATTCGACCATATGAGGCATGCATACGAATTCATACTTCGGTGCAGGGAGCAGAAGGGGCATACGCTTAGCCTGTCATGGGATGAATTGTCAAGAACTGCACTAACCTTCAGCGAGTCATTTGCCGTGGCCGCAACATTTCTCGGAGATGAGTGGGCAGCTGCTTCTATCTCCATCCGGATTCATGAAAGCGTGATCTATAATTTCTATTCGGCACATGATTCGAAATTTGATTCCATCAGCCCTATAGTAATGCTGATGGAGGGAATATACGCCCGGGCGCAAAAGCAAAAGGTGAAGTGGATGGACCTGGGAACTTCCATGACAGGTTCGATACCAAATTTTGATCTGCTGGATTTTAAGAGACGATTGGGCGGTGTGCCATCCATGAAACTCACATTTGAGAAAGAACTCTCATGAGGGAGCCCCTGGTGTCAGTGATATGTCTTTGTTACCGTCATGCCGGTTTCATAACAGCTGCAGTCGAGTCTGTTATTCACCAAACCTACAAGAATGTGGAGCTAATCGTCGTGGATGACATGAGCCCTGACAATAGTCGCGAAGTACTGGCCAGCCTGCAGCATAAATATCCAACAATGAAAGTTTTGCTGCCTCCAACTAACCTTGGTAATTGCATGGCCTTTAATCTCGGATGGAGCCAGTCTTCTGGTGAGTATGTCATAGACCTGGCTGGAGACGATGTGCTGATGCCTGAAAGGATTGCCGAAGGGGTTAGGGCCCTTCAATCTTCTCCTGCAAATACCGGCGTTCAATTTACCGACGCCTATATTATTGATGCCTCAGGAGCAGTACTGGGAAGACACTCGGATCGCTATCCTCATGCCGGTATCCCGCAAGGTGATGTGTATGAACAAGTCATCAGCAGCTACTTCATCTGCAGCCCCACCATGATGATACGGCGACAAGTTCTGGTAACCCTGGGCGGGTATGATGAGAAGCTGGCCTATGAGGATTTTGATTTTTGGATACGATCCGCCAGAAGCTACCATTATTGTTATTCCCCGAAGCCCCTGGTAATGAAACGTGTAGTCAAGGGCTCCATGGGAGAACAGCAGCATCGCAGGGGCAGCAGTCAGCTGTGGTCCACACTGGAAGTATGCAAAAAGATCTTACATCTTAACCGGACACTGTCAGAACATAAAGCATTGCGAGGCCGCATTGTTTATGAAGCTCAAAGGGCAGTCAAAATCGGTGAGTTTTCGCTGGCATGGCAATATGCATTGCTCTGCCGCCAGACTTTTGGACGCAAATAGCAAGAATCATTTGCGGCTGTCCTCGCCGGATACCATCCTGACATAGCTTTGATATCGACTGTCAGCTATGGTCCCATTCTTTAAGGCTGTAAGTACAGCACATCCGGGCTCCTGAAGGTGAAGACAACGTGCGCCAAAGCGACATGAAAGTCTCAGTTCACGCATTTCGGGAAAATAGTCCGAGATTTCCTGGGGTTCCATTTCGACCAAGCCCCACTCTTTGATGCCTGGTGTATCGATCATGTAGGTGTCATGATCGATTGAAAACATCTCAGCGTAAGTAGTGGTATGCGTACCCTTTCTGGTTACTTCCGATACTTCGCTAACCGTTTGCTGAATGCCAGGCGAAAGACGATTAAGCAAAGTAGACTTGCCCACACCTGAGTGTCCTGCCACAAGTGTGGTCTTGTGCGCCAGTGATGGTTTTAGCGAATCGAGGTCAGCCTCAGACAGAAGTGAAATGCTGAGGGAGGTCACGCCGATGGAGCGGTAAAGTTTAAGGTAGCCGTCCACTTCTTTTTTTTCTTCGGGTAAAAGAAGATCTGATTTGTTGAAAGCAAGTATCTGCGGGATGCGAAACGACTCTGCGGTGACCAGCACCCTGTCAATAAACCCCAGTGATGTGCGCGGTTGATGTAGTGTAGCCAGAATCAATACCTGGTCTATATTGGCAGCGAGAACATGACTATGCCCCGTCCGTTTTACAGACTGACGCAAAACGTGATTGTCACGAGGTAGAATTTCATCAATTGTCATGTCCTTGTTGTCCTGCAGGAGCCTGACTCTGTCTCCAACTGCCACGGGGTTGCTTTCCTTGAATCCCTCCAATCTGAACTTACCCTTCAAACGGCAAAGATATCGCTGCCCGTCCTCGGCTTGAACCTCGTACCAGGATCCCGTCGATCTCATCACCCTGCCTGTCATTGCTTGAGGATTTGGTTGCAATAAGAGACTATCTTTTCTGTGGCCCCCAGGTTCTGTTCAACGTAAAGTCTTGTAGTCTCTGCAGCCTTCTCATAGGATTCCGTATTCGACAGGAGGTCATCAAACTGTTGTTGAAGTTCACTGTATTTTCCAACTGCAAATGCACCCTTTAACTTTATCAACTGAACTGCCTCATCAAATTTCTGATAAGCACGGTCGCCGAAAAAAATTGGCAGACCATAGCAAGCGGCCTCGAGAATGTTGTGCAGACCCTGACGGTAGCCGCCTCCGATAAAAGCAAACTTTCCATAGCGATACAGCCGGGACAGGATTCCAATAACATCGACAATCAGAACGTCCGCATTCCTGGCTTCTTGTGGTGTTGTACGTGAGTATCTGACAATCTTCCCCGTGATGGATGATTCTATCCTCGCAAGAAAGGTCTCTGTGATTTCATGTGGAGCAATGATAAACCGGTAGCCATCCCGCCGGCTGTTGATCAGCGGAAAAAGAACTTCCATATCTTCTGGCCAGGCACTGCCAACGACCATGACTGGTTTGTTAGCTGCGAATTCGGTGACCAGTTCAATGTCATCGCCCTGCTTTACAATCTGATTGACCCGATCGAATCGGGTATCGCCGGCTACCGTAACATTTTGGATGCCTATGGAGTTGAGCAGAGATGCTGACGCATTGTTTTGTACAAAGAAGCGATGGAAGTTTTTCAGGATACTGCGGAAGAATCCCCCGTAACGTCGGAAGAAGATTTGATCTTCTCTGAAGATGGAAGAAATTGAAAGCAGAGGAATATTATTCCTTTTGAGTTCCCGTGTATAATGATACCAAAACTCATATTTGACAAAAATGGCAAGTTGTGGCCTCACTACCTGCGCAAACCATCGTGCATGTTGTGGTGAATCCCAGGGCAGATAGAATACATAATCAGCCTGATCGTAATCCTTTCTTATTTCATACCCTGAAGGTGAGAAGAAAGTCAGGAGAATTTTTATTTGCGAATGTCGCCGCTTCAGTTCCTCAATCACAGGACGACCTTGCTCAAATTCTCCAAGTGAAGCACAGTGGAACCAGACTAGCTGGCTCCCTGCAGGAAGCGGAAAACTTGATTTTAAACGCTCTTCCTGATCAACCCGACCTTTATTGAACGTACGGGCCTTTTGACTGAACCAACCGGCCCACTCGTAAGACCAACGGATTATTTGTAATAAAAGATTATAGAGCAGCCTCATGAATAATTCTCAAATATACCCAGCACGCAGAAACCTGGTTACCATTGTTTGCGAATGGCGATAAACCTCAAATGTATATCTTTCAGATTTTCAGTAACTTTCTAAAAAAGATCATATGAACAAAAGGTTATCAATCGCACTTGTTGGCCTGGTGCTGAGTTACGGATCTCTTGCTCAAACCATTCCAAATCCTCCTCCAGCAGGCGCAAGTCAGATTGCGAAGTTCTTTCCTGCCGCTGCCGTTACTACAGGGGGCTCTCAAAATCTTAACGCGCTGGTGACCGGTTATATCACACCAATAGCGGAAGATTTTGGAGCGCTGTCCAGCAATGGCTGGTTCAATACCGGCAACCCGCACAAAAAGTTTGGCTTTGACCTGAGTGTTTCATTAAATGCTGCCTCGGCCAACAGTTCAGATAAGTATTTTTCAGTGCCTACTTTGCAAGGTGTAACTTACAATGGTACCCTTCCCACTTCGAGTGGTGGAGGCAAGGCACCCACAGCGTATGGACCAGAAGGGGAATACCCGGCTTTTAACTTCAACGCATCTGGCGGCCCTAACGGCACACCTGTTCCCATTCCTTTCTATGGACCCGATGGGGGTAATATCAGCAAAGACATTCCTATTGGAAACGTAGCGGTTCCGACAATCAACGGAGGGGTCGGATTGCTTTGGAATACTGACCTTCGGTTTAAGTTTACACCCACTATTACTATCAGCAAAACGCAACTAAGTGGATGGGGGGTGGGATTCATGCACGATATCAAGCAGCATTTCAAGGGGCTGAAGATGGCGCCGATTTCACTTTCGTTGTTGCTCGCGTACTCTCAACTTACGGCTACAACAGATGCCTCAGGTATTTACTATAATTCATCAGCCAAAACTTCCTATTCAGGCCAGCAAGGTGTTGGTGACACCAAAAGTTACACAGCACAAATTGTTTTCTCGAAATCAATTCCTGTTGTGACTTTCTACGCTGCGGTCGGATATACCAGCTCAACAACCAATTATGCCATTAAAGGATCGTATTACGTGGATGCTGCATATACGGTCTTCTCATTACCAGGTGTACCCCTGTTAGCCCCTGTGACGCTCAACAATCCTTATAGCAAGGACTTCACTACAGGAGGCATGAGACTAACCGGCGGTTTAAGGTTCAAATTCGGCCCCGTATTCTTAAATGGTGATTATTCCTATTACAACTCTGCGGGACTTTTCAACATGGGGCTTGGCTTCACCGTCCGGTAATTCAAGCTTTGTCAGATTTTATTTCCCTCTGAATGAAGGCTTTCGTTTCTCGACGAAAGCCTTCATTCCTTCTTTCTGATCTTCACTCGCAAAGGTCAGATAGAAGTTCTTGCGTTCGAACATCAGTCCTTCATCCAGAAGTGTCTCAAAGGAACGATTAACGGCTTCTTTGGCAAGTTGAACAGCGATGGGGGACATGGCCGCTATCTCGCCTGCGAGTTGGATGGCCTCCCTCAGATAGAATTCAACAGGGACCACCTTGTTCACCAGACCGTAGTAATGGGCCTCCTCGGCCGACAAAAATCGTCCTGTCAGTATCAACTCCATTGCTTTCGCTTTGCCGATGGCACGCGTCAACCGCTGGGTTCCGCCTGCACCCGGAATGGTTCCAAGCTTGATTTCCGGCTGCCCGAATTTTGCTGTTTCGGAGGCGATGATCATGTCACAGGTCATGGCAAATTCGCAGCCGCCACCCAGGGCAAAACCGGAAACCGCGGCAATGATCGGCTTCTTTGTCTTTCTAATCTGGTCCCATGTACTGAACTGATCGAGTATCTGCATGTCAATCGCAGTCTTGTCCGCCATTTGCTTGATGTCGGCGCCTGCAGCAAACGCCTGCTCATTTCCGGTGATGATCACCACCCGCACCCGGTCGTCCCGATCCAGTTGTTGCAGTGCATCACGCACCTCCTGCATCAACTGCGGATTCAATGCATTGAGTTCTTTGGGGCGGAACAATTCGATGAGCGCGACATGAGGTGCGATCTGATCGTTGACTTTGATAAATTCCATATTGACGGCGTTTCAGGCAAGGTCGATTTGATGACCTGCCATTCCGACTTTAAACTACGGGGAAATGCAGGAACAAACAATTCATATTGATGGAGCTGAATTCAGGAATGATTCTGCTGGATTGTCTTGTCCTGCATTCTGGGACCGCCTGCTTACAAAACGAGACGCCCCGGCAGGGCCAGGGCGTCTCCAACCAAAAGGCGGATTTGATTGTGCTATGCGGACATATATACGCCGAGCGGGCCCAGGGTAACCGCCAAATATTACCTTTGGAAACCCATGACAAACGTCCTTTTTGTATGCCTTGGCAATATCTGCAGGTCTCCGTTGGCCGAAGCACTATTTAATCATCACGTGACCAGAATGGGTCTGACAGTCCATTACAGGGCTGATTCTTGTGGTACAGCCAATTACCATGTCGGGGACCCTCCCGATCATCGCACAATTCGGAATGCAGAACAGAATGGGGTGATCATCCGCCACAGAGGACGTCAGTTTCATCCTCTGGACTTTGAAGGCTTTGATCATATCCTTCCCATGGATCAAAGCAACTATTCCAACATCGCCCGTATGGATGAGTCCGGCAAATGGCTTTCAAAAGTCAGACTTATGCGGACATTTGATCCTACACCTGACGAGCTGAGCGTACCCGATCCATATTATGGCAATGAAAAGGACTTTCAGAAGGTATTTGATATCCTGAACCGGTCTACTCTTGAGTTGATCCGGTTTTTGGAAGATACGAGGGGGAGTGGCGGTGACAGAAGTGTGCTATGATAATTTTCCATTGCCAATTGCTTCATGACTGATTCCCAGCGCCCCGGATATCTTTATGTGTTGCTGGCTACTCTCCTCTGGTCAGCCAATTTTGTGATTGCGAAGGATCTGAGTCATTCAGTTCCTCCAGTGACTCTCGCGTTCATGAGGTGGTTGATCGCCCTGCTTGCACTCACGCCTTTTGCAGTCCGAACTTTTCTCGACAGCCGGTCATTGGTCAGGCAGCACTTGTGGTATCTGACGCAGGCTGCATTTTTTGGCGTAACGGTATTCAATACGCTAATATACATTGCGGGCAGAAGTACAAGTGCCGTCAACATGTCCCTCATTTCAATTTCGTCACCCATTTTCATGATCTTGTTTTCAGTGCTCTTCAGGAATGAAATCATCAGCATCAGGAAACTGATGGGCACATTGGTTATTCTGATCGGGGTACTCTTGCTCCTCACAAAAGGAAATCCCGAGGTCCTCACCACCCTGACATTCACACGTGGAGATCTTTGGATGCTCCTCGCGGCAATTTCATTTGCCACCTATTCGATGTTTGTGCAATCACGCCCTCCGGCCATCAGCACTACAGTCTTTCTCTTCTCTACATTTCTTCTGGGCGTTATCATGCTGGTTCCATTCTTTGTTTGGGAGACCCTCGCTTTTCAGGTGGACTGGATTACAGGGAAATCAATGGGAGCAGTTGTGTACCTGGGCATATTTGCTTCATTGGTTTCATTCATGCTCTGGAATAAGGCCGTTGCCCTGATAGGCATGTCCAATGCCGGGCTTGTCTATTACCTTCTGCCGGTATTCAGCGGCTTGCTTGCATTTATCTTCCTTGGAGAGAATATCGGAGTCTTTCAGGTGTTGAGTATGGGTCTGATTGTTTCCGGGCTGTTAATCACCAGCCGGGGGAAAAGGTGAACCAAGGGTTAGTTTCTCACCAATACCTGAATTGTACTTCTCGACGTTTGCTCCAGAATGACCCCCGGCCTCTTGCTGTAGGTTTCATACGTTGAGGAATCATAGTTTTTCACGGTTATCAGGGTCAAACCGGTATTGTAGTATACTTCGAAATTCTCTGCGAGCCGACGGATCAGCCTGAAGACCTTATCCTCGCGATAATCGATGCAGAATGAAAATGAAATTGCAGAATTCTGCATCACATTAATGTGAATATCCAGCTCTGAGAGCGCATTGAAAATCGCACTCATCTGTTGCTCGTTTACAAACGTGTAGTCAGTAGCTCTGCAGGAGATGAGACATTGGTTGTCTTTGAAGACGATTAGAGGAGGCAACTGCTGCACGACCGTTTCATGTATCGTTGTGCCGGGGAGCGCAGGATCCTCAAAGCTTTTGACATAAAGAGGAATCTTCCGGTTAGCGAGAGGCTTGATGGTTTTCGGGTGAATGACGGAGGCACCGTAATAGGTCATTTCAGCAGCTTCCCTGAATGGCAACTCATCAAATACGATGGCGGCAGGCAGCCGGCGGGGATCCGCGTTCATGACGCCCGGCACGTCCTTCCAGATGGTTACAGAAGATGCGCACAGGCAGGAAGCAAATATGGCAGCGCTGTAGTCTGAGCCATCGCGTCCCAGGGTTACCGTATTACCTGCTGGAGATTCTCCAATGAATCCCTGCGTTACCACAATGGAATGCTGAAGAATGTCCTCAAGTGCCTTCATGGATTGTTCTGTCCTGGGCCAATTGACTTTTCCTTCCCTGTGGGTATCATCTGTTCGAACATAATTGCGTGCATCAGCCCACACGGCCGGGAGTCCACTTTGTACAAGATATTGACTCAGGATTTCAGAAGAGACAATTTCTCCGATGGAAACTACCCGGTCATACCAGGCATCGTAATGGATTCCAGGTGCAAAGGAAGTGACCAGTTCATTGAAATACTTTTCCATCACGCCGGACAAATGGCTTGTCCCCGGAAAAAGCTCCTGAATGACGCCGAGGTGATAGGCAATCAATGACGTGATTTCAGGTTCAGGATCCTTTCCGGAATAGATGATGTCAGCAACCCGCTCCAGCGCATTAGTCGTCTTACTCATAGCTGATACAACAACAAGGAGTCTTCCCGTGTGACTGGTCCTGATAATATCTGCCACGTTGCTGAAGCCCTTCGCATCCCGGACAGAAGCGCCGCCGAATTTGAATACCTGAAGGGGATTGTTCTTCATATTTTATTGATCTAAATCGTTTGCGCTGTACCTTAGCGCTGCGAATTCACCTGCGAATTACACACATTTATGGAACAGTCACGTATTGCCCAGTCTATAGGAATAGCCCTCGACCGGTTTATCAAGAATAACCAGGACCAGTTTCAGTATGCCAGCGGTGAATTGTCGCAGTTGCTGCGTGACATAGCGCTGGCATCCAAGGTTGTGCATCGTGAGGTAACCAAGGCAGGTTTGGTGGATTTGTCCGGCTCATTGGGGTCTCAGAATTCAGCAGGGGATCAGCAGCAAAAACTTGACGTACTCGCCAACATAAGGTTCACCAGGGCATTGGCAAAGGGAGGGGAGGCCTGTGCCATCATATCTGAGGAGACCGAGTCTTATGCGGACCTGAATAACGATGGAAAATATGTCATCGCCATTGATCCGCTGGACGGATCATCCAACATAGATGTAAATGTTTCGATCGGAACGATTTTCTCTATTTATCGCCGGAAGAGTCAGCCGGGGAATCCTATTACAGCCTCGGATATTCTTCAGAAAGGATCGGAGCAGGTGGCAGCCGGTTACATCCTCTATGGATCATCCACCATGCTGGTTTACACGACAGGGCATGGAGTCAATGGTTTTACTTATGAACCTACTCTTGGAGAGTATTTCCTTTCGCATCCGGATATGAAAATGCCTGTGGAAGGCAAAATCTATTCTATCAATGAGGGTCTGGCCAATTCATTTTCCACATCTGTTCAGGCATACCTTCAATACTGTAAAGATCGCAATTACACCGCCCGGTATATTGGTTCTCTTGTGGCCGACTTTCACCGGAACCTTCTGAAGGGTGGAATTTATATCTATCCGGCCACGGCTAAAGATCCCGGTGGCAAACTCAGACTGATGTATGAGTGCAATGCCCTGGCCTTTGTGGCAGAACAGGCAGGCGGAAAAGCCACCGATGGAAAGGGCCGCATTCTGGAGATAATTCCTATGGACTTGCATCAGCGAACTCCCTTCCTGGTGGGTTCGACCAGGATGGTCGAAAAAGCCATGGGTATTTAAGAAGCAGGAGCGGTATCAGTTTCAGCCTTAGGCTCTTCCTCCTTCAGTATTTCCGGAGCATACTTCAGAATCAACTCATACCACTTGATGAGTTTCTTGATATCTGATACGTAAACTCGGTTTTCATCAAATTCCGGAAGGACAGCCTTCATGAAGGACTTTAGTTCTGCACCGTCAGAGTTGGCATCTATGCCCAGGTCATTGCCAAATTCCTTGTGAATTTTTTTCAACACACCTTCGAGTGGGGCGCTGCCTTCTTTTGTGTGTGTGTAGATTGAGATTTCCTGCAGTAGTGAGAGCCGGTTGCTGGCACCAGCAACGATTTTAGTCTTGCTTTCATCAAGCGATTCCAGCAATACACCTGACTTGCCAGGTTTAAGTACCTTGAACAATCCCCCTTTTCCTGATATGCTAGCGAGATCTTTTAGTTCCATTTCGTTCTTATTGAGGCGGCAAAAATAGTAATAATTGGGATTCGGGTTGCCTATTGCTTATGTTGGGTTAAGGCCTTTTGTAAATAATCCAATACTTCATTCCGGCCGGAATGTTCCTGGGAAGAGGTCATGAACATCGGTGGCAGTTCTTCCCACTCCTTCAGAAGGATTTCTTTCCATGCTTTCACTGCCGAATGAAGCTGATTACGGGATAATTTGTCCGTCTTTGTGAAAATGATGCTGAAGGGAATGCCCTCTGTACCCAGCCACCTAATAAATTCCTGGTCAATGGCCTGCGGCTCCACCCTAGGATCCAACAGAACAAAAGTAGACATAAGATTTGCCCTTTGCTGAAGATACCGCTCTATCATAGGTCCCCACTTGCCCTTGACCCCTTTGGCTACACTTGCATAGCCATATCCGGGAAGATCGACAAGAAACCACTTTTCATTGATAAGAAAATGATTGATGGTTTGAGTTTTGCCTGGGGTGGAACTTGTTTTGGCCAGGTTCTTCCGGTTAACCAGCATGTTGATCAGAGACGACTTCCCGACATTGGATCTCCCAATGAAGGCAAATTCGGGTTTGTCGGACGTTGGGCAACGGGCTGGGTCCGTATTGCTGACTACAAAACTGGCTGACTTGATAATCACAGCGCAAAAATACCAATTCATAAGGGGCCTGCAGTCGAGGGTCGGTATTTTTCCTCATTTTCGCACTGTGCGTTTCGCCTGCTTAGCCCTGGTCCTCATAAGGTTAATATATAACCCTGAAAATGCTTTGGCACAGGGAAAGGACCCTGACTACACGAATGCGCGGATCCTTCAGTTGCAACTCCGCTTCGATTCGGCACAACTACTTTACAACAGATGCCGGCAACGATACGCTATGGACTCATCGACTCTTGTGATTGTTGACAAGCGAATAGCTGAATGCAGCTTTGGCATGGCCGCTTTAAAGCACCCAAGGAATTTCGTCATCACCAATCTGGGACCTTCGGTAAACTCACCATTTGAGGATTACGCGCCGGTCATTTCAAGAGCAGAGGACGTTCTCATATTTACTTCGCGTCGCCCTGAAGGAAACATAAGTACGAATATGGATGAATCGGGAAAGTACTTAGAAGACGTATTCATCACTCAAAGAAAAGAAGGCGTCTGGCAGCCTGCCCGTAACGTTGGTGCCCCAGTGAACACACCGTACCATGATTCTGACATAGCCCTGTCGGCGGATGGCAGCATGCTTTTGCTATATGGTGAACAACAGGAGGGTGACATTCTGATCAGCCATAAACGCAACGGAAGATGGACCGCACCCTCCGCACTGCCCTTTCCGGTGAACACAAAATACCGTGAGTCTTCTGCGTGTTTTTCTCCGGATGAAAACTCTTTGTTTGTGGCGAGTGAGCGCCCTGGTGGATTTGGCGGGCTGGACATCTATAAGATATCTCAGCTTCAGGATGGGCGTTGGTCCGACGCAATTAACCTTGGGCCTGTTATCAACACAAAGTGGGATGAGGACAGTCCATTTGCGGACTATGATGACAATACCCTCTACTTCAGTTCTTCAGGTCACAGCAGCATGGGTGGATTTGACATTTTCAAAACCCTGAAGCAGGGTAACGGATGGACAATGCCTGAGAATCTTGGATATCCCATTAATACTCCCGGGCACGACAGCTATTTTATCAGCGCACCTGATGGGCGTAGGGCATATTATTCTTCGTCGCGTGCCGGAGGATCGGGCGAAGATGATATTTATGAGATCACGCTACCGGAAGAGCTAAGAAGAGTTTCACCCGAGCCTGAAGTTATAAATGATAATAGTGCCCCTGACGAAAATAAGTCGCCTCTGAAGTTGATAGTTTATTTCAACCCGGCATCCTCGGTCCTGTCGTTGAAAGAGTCGGCCCGGTTGGCTGAATGGTGGGGAAAAGTCAGTTGGCCGAAAAGCACCAAAGTACGGGTAGAAGGTCACACCGATGCCATCGGAGGGAGTTACTCAAATCTAAGATTGTCTTCAGACCGGGTTGATACTGTTGTAAAGTGGTTGATAGCACATGGCTTGCAGACATCTTCCGCTGAGAAGAAATCCTGGGGTGAGCAGAAGCCGGCTGCAACCAACGATGATGAACGAGAGGGAAGAGAACTGAACCGGAGGGTGGAGATAACAATCAATCAGAATTAATGTTGTAAATCGCAGTGCATAAACTTTACCAGTGGTAGTACCTTACAAGGAAGACAACGCAGCGAAGAAACAGCAGGTTGCGCGCATGTTCGACAGCATCAGCGGGCGCTATGATTTTCTGAATCATTTCCTAAGTCTGGGCATTGATATTGTCTGGCGCCGGAAAGCAATTTCCCAATTGAAAGAGCTTCATCCCAGGCAGATTCTTGATGTGGCGACCGGTACGGGGGACTTTGCTATCGAAGCTTTGCGCCTGCATCCGGACAAAGTGACCGGTGTAGATATCTCTGAGGGGATGCTAAGTATAGGACGAAAGAAACTGAAAGAGAGAAATCTTGATGCGCGGATTGAGTTGCGCACTGGTGATTCTGAAAATTTGCCCTTTCAGGATAATTTTTTTGATGCTGTCATCGTTGCATTTGGAGTGCGTAATTTTGAGAATCTGGAAAAGGGACTAGGGGAAATGCGAAGGGTGCTGCGTCCGGGCGGGAAGGTGGTGATTCTGGAATTCTCCAGACCGTCAAAATTCCCGATGAAGCAGTTGTACAACGCATATTTTACTACCATCTTGCCAAGGATTGGTCGGTGGATTTCGCGTGACCAGGCGGCCTATCAGTATTTGCCTGAGTCGGTAAAAGCCTTTCCAGATGGAAATGATTTCTTGAAGATTCTGTCCGATGTAGGATTTAAAAATCCGAAATGCCATTCTCTTACCTTCGGAATAAGTTCCTTATACACGGCCTCCCGATAGCATTGCTGGTGCTGGCGGTAACTTCGCTTCAGGCCCAACATTTCAAATGGGCCAGGCGAAATAATCCTGAATTTGATAATCGAAAGATTTCATATGGCTTCATGATTGGCCTGCATACTTCCGCGTATCAACTGAAGTACTCAGACCAGTTCGTAACACAGAATTTTGATACGGTTCATTCGGTTCAGGGTTCCTTCTCACCCGGTTTCTCACTCGGCTTCCTGGTGAATTACCGTGTGAACGAAGTGCTGGACATACGCATTCTTCCCAAAGCTGGATTCTACAATCATAAACTCACCTATTACTATACGAATGGGACCACCAAACAGCAATTGGTGGAAACTACCATGGTGGAATTGCCGATTCTTGTAAAGTACAAATCCATGCGCCGTGGCAATGTCAGAATGTATATGATTGGTGGTTTTACACCAGCCATCGAAGCATCCGGAAAGAATGATGTGCAATCCACCACTGCCAATCTGGATATCAGGAATGTGAACCTGAGCCTGGATGCCGGCTTTGGTTTTGATTTCTATTTTCCGCTTTTTAAATTTTCACAGGAGATACGGTTCAGCAAGGGTATTGCCAACATGCTTGGTCCTGACCCCAGCATTTACAGCGCGCCGTTGAAATACCTGAATACAAATACCATATCGGTTTACTTTATCTTTCAATGATGGGAAACGGACGGATCGTACTTATTACCGGAGCTACAGCTGGAATAGGAGAAGCAACGGCCCGCATGCTGGCGAAAAATGGTTTTCATTTAATCCTGTGTGGCCGGCGCAAGGAACGGCTGCAGAAACTTGTGGAAGAATTATCGCCTGTTACGAAAGTCACCTACCTCTCATTTGATGTTTGTTCAAGAAAGGAAGTAAGAGACGCTCTCCGTTCCCTTCCTGCGGAGTGGACAGCCATTGATGTCCTGATTAACAATGCCGGAGGCGCCCATGGCCTGGACCCGATTCAGACTGGAAATGTGGATGACTGGGACGCTATGATTGACAGCAACGTCAAAGGACTGTTATACGTAAGCCGGGAGATTATTCCAGGCATGGTCGAACGTAAGTCGGGTCACGTTATCAATCTGGGCTCAATAGCAGGGAAGGAGGTCTATCCCAACGGGAATGTGTATTGCGCCAGCAAGTTTGCCGTCGACGCACTTACGAGGGGTATGCGCATGGACCTTAATGCAGCCGGTATCAAAGTCACATCGATTTCTCCCGGAATGGTAGAAACTGAATTCGCACTGGTTAGATTCAAGGGAGATACATCGCGTGCCGCCAACGTGTATAAAGGATTGAGCCCTTTACGCGGTGACGATATAGCCGATTTGATACTATTCTGCCTTACAAGACCTTCTCATGTGGCCATAGCAGACATAACCGTTTTTCCCACAGCTCAGGCAAGCGCCACTGTCGTAAGCCGCCAATAGAGGAATTGCGAGCTCATCTTCAACGAGAACTGACGTCGGGTGTAATGACTTTTGTCAGGAACTTAAAATCATTGCACGATTACTCCCTTAACAATTTGGTAATATCCTTTCTTTTTGAAAACTTAGATGGGGTGCCAATTCCCATCTTGCTATGAAAAATATTGTTCGGAGTTTCTCGCTTATTATCAATTACAAGACGCTCGTCATCACTGCGTTGGCAGTGATATCAGCCTACCTCTGTTTCACTTACGGATTGATCGCAAAGTTTCCTTCAGAGTTGGTTGGGGTGGCAATTGTTTTTCCGGTTGTATTCTCTATTGGGTCGGCATACAATCGGAGAGAGACAGCTCTCCAGCGCTGGGCGGATTTTCGGGGGCACGCGATTGCAATTTACTTTGCTACACGTGACTGGCCCTCTAACCATGAGAACGATCTTCCTAAACGAACGAGGGTACTTATCCATGAAATGGTTCAGTTTACTTCTGCTATTTTGAAATGCGATAAAGAGGAGTTCCCAGAAAAAGAAAAACAATTCTATGAGCTTTTTTCCCAGCTCTCTAAAATCACCATGGAACTTCGGACTTATGGAGTTCAGAGCGGTGAAATTTCCCGCATTTCACAGTACGTTAGCAAGATGGTGATCGCTTTCGATAACATGAAGATCATTTTTCAATATCGGACTCCAATTACCTTAAGAACCTATAGCAAGGTCTTCATTTATATATTTCCTATTATATATGGCCCTTACTTTGCCAGCACGTTCCACGACTATTCCGCCGATCTTGAATACGTGATGCCAGTGCTTTATAGTTTCATCCTTGTAAGTCTTGACAATATCCAGGATCAATTGGAAAATCCTTTTGATCAGGTTGGAGAGGATGACATTCAGATTGATAGCGAGGAAATGGACAGACTGATGGTAGCATAGAGTCTTCCAATTGAGCAAAGAAACGAAAGGCCGATGGATCGTATTGGCTTTCCCTTTTATTGCGTTTCGCTCTTTTATTTGCATTGATCCACGTACTTGGCTGCAAGCGCAGAGCCAAGTTCAGTGGCTTTCCGAAAATCATTGCAGGCCTCTTTCTTTTTGCCTTTTTTCAGATAGGTAACCCCCCGGTTATAATAGGCAGAAGCATAGTTGGGGTCAAGCTCTGTTGCTTTATTGTAATCACTCAGAGCTGCATCAGAGTCACCGCTGTCATCAAGCGCGTCACCTCTCAATACATAAGAAGAGGCACGTGAGGGGTCCAGTTCGATGGCTTTGGTATAATCTGCAATAGCCTCAGGAAATTTCCCCATCTGATAATACGCGTCACCCCTGTCGATGGCAAAGCCGGTTTTGGCCGGGTCGAGTTGCATGGCTTTGCCATACTCGAGAACCGCATGATCAAAGTCTCCCTGCTCGTATGAGATTTCTCCCAGTCCGAAATGGGGGAGCGCATTAAGCGAATCTATTCGGAGGGAAAGTTCAAAATCAGCCTTGGCCTTGTCAAAGTCCTTGATGTCCAGGTAAGCGAGCCCTCTACCAATCAACGCGCTGTCATAATCTCTTCTGATTTCCAGGGCCGTTGTATAGTCCTTTACGGCCTCCTCATTACGGTCAGACATGCGAAAGGCGTCACCGCGGTTGAGATAAACAATGGCAGGCAGTGTTTCTCGTGATCCCAGGGAAATGGCTTTGCTGTAGTCTGAAATGGAGCCGGCAAAATCATCAAGGTCATATTTTGCATTTCCACGGTTGAAATAAGCATCGATATTGGTGTCGTCAAGAGCGATTGCGGAATCAAATTTTTGAATAGCACCTTTAAAGTCTTTGGCATCCAGCATGGCCATGCCTTGCTGTTTTAGTTCATCGGACTTGTTGCTGCATGATGAAATGACAAAGCTCAGGAAGACGAAAAGTACTTTTTTCATGTGTACGTCAGGTTCGGTATCCTGAAGATAATGATTCAGTCGTGATCTTCCTCATACCGGCACCTGGCCACAGCTAACCCTTGATGGCGATTCCCAGTTCATTGAGTTGTTCCGAGGATATCGTTGAAGGAGTATCAATCATGGTATCCCTGCCTGCATTGTTTTTTGGGAATGCAATAAAGTCTCTGATGGAATCAGCCCCACCAAAAAGTGAACAAAGTCTGTCGAACCCGAATGCAATACCTCCATGTGGCGGTGCACCGTATTCAAAGGCTTCCATCAGGAATCCAAATTGCCGTTTGGCCTCATCTTCTGTAAAGCCCAGCATAGTGAACATCTTTTGCTGAGTGGGACGGTCATGAATCCTTATGGAGCCGCCACCGATCTCGGTTCCATTCAACACCATGTCGTAGGCGTTGGCCCTCACTTTCCCGGGGTCTGTATCCAGCAATGGTATGTCTTCCCGCTTGGGTGAAGTGAAAGGATGATGCATGGCATGGTAACGATTTGTTTCTTCATTCCACTCCAATAAAGGAAAATCCACCACCCAGAGTGCTGAGAACTTGTTCTTATCCCGCAAGCCGAGTTGTCCGCCCACCAACAGCCTGAGTTCGCTCAGCGCTTTGCGCGTGGGGTCGGTAGGTCCCGCCAGAATCAGGACGAGGTCACCAGGTTTTGCCTGTGCAGCCGTGGCAATTTTCGTGAGATCATCCTCCCGATAGAACTTGTCCACTGAAGATTTGAGTGCACCACCTGCTTCATAACGCATCCATACCAAACCTTTCGCACCGATTTGCGGACGCTTGACAAATTCTGTCAGTTCGTCGATCTGCTTCCTGGTGAAGCCCGCGCACCCGGTTGCTACGATTCCAACTACGAGTTCTGCCTGATCAAATACCTGGAAACCTTTCCCTCGGACGACATCATTAAACTCGACAAACTTCATCTCGAAGCGCGTGTCGGGCTTGTCAGATCCGTAATTTTTCACAGCCTCGGCGTAGCTCATACGTGGCATGACTGGAATCTCGATTCCTTTGACGGTTTTGAAAAGGTGACGGATAAGTCCCTCGAACGTATTGAAAATGTCTTCCTGAGAAATGAATGACATCTCACAGTCAATCTGGGTGAATTCTGGCTGCCGGTCTGCGCGCAGATCTTCGTCTCTGAAACATTTTACGATCTGGTAATACCTGTCAAATCCTGAAACCATCAGCAATTGCTTGAAGGTTTGGGGAGACTGTGGGAGTGCGTAGAACTCGCCGTGATGAATTCGGGAGGGTACAACGAAGTCCCTTGCGCCCTCTGGCGTGGATTTGATCAATACTGGCGTCTCCACTTCTATGAAGTTGAGACTGTCCATGTATATCCTCGTCTGTTGCGCAACTTTATGTCGCAGTTGAAGGCTTTCCCGAACGGGATTGCGGCGAAGATCGAGGTAACGGTATTTCATTCGCAGATCTTCTCCGCCATCCGTATCATCTTCAATGGTGAAGGGTGGAAGCTTTGAGCTGTTCAGCACCTCCAGGCTTTCCAATTTTACTTCAATTGCACCGGTCGCTATTTTGTCATTTTTGGAGATGCGCTCAGATACGGTTCCGGTTGCCTGGATGACAAACTCGCGGCCCAATTGACGTGCAGCAAGTATAAGGGCCGTATCGGACTTTCCTTCTTCGAGAAACAACTGTGTAATCCCGTAGCGATCCCGCAGGTCTATCCACAGCAAACTGCCTTTGTCCCTGAGACGCTGCACCCAGCCGGTCAGGGTCACTTTCTTGTTGACATCTTCAATCCTCAGTTCGCCGCAGGTATGTGTCCGGAGCATTTGATTTGTTAATTTTGGGCGCGCAAGTTAATAAAGCCGCCCCTTTATCGTTATGATTTCCATGAGGAATGTGTTGCTCTTTACACTGATTTTAGCGGTGATGGGATTTTCACCGGATTCAATGGTGAAAACCAAAGTGGCGGATGGCATCTTCGTCTCTCTTCCAGGTGAGTTGATCCCCATGACACCGGAGGACATCGCACAACGATACCCATCGGTTCGGGCACCCCTGGGGGCTTTCACGAATCAGGATCGTGTGGTGGATTTCAGCGTTAATACGTCTGCTACAAGCTGGCCTGATGCCAATGTGGAAATGGCGAAAGGCTTTTTCAAAGCAAGCCTTCAAAACATGTATGACCGTATCGATTTCATTTCAGAGGGTATCCAGCCGCTTCACAAAAAGAAGTTCATCTACTTTGAATTTGAATCGAGAATCAATGGCGACAGCAAGCGTCAGGGATACCAGGATCCTATAATGAAATACACCTACATTCAGTATCTGATTACACGGGAAAAGACGCTTGTATTCACCTTCAGTTGCCCCAGGGATCTCCGCCAGGATTGGCAGTCTGTAGCGAAGGAGATCATGAAGAGCATTAAGGTCAAAGGGTAATGCAAGCGTCTCCGGCTTTAGGTTCGCATGAATACTTCATGAAGGAGGCGTTGAAGGAGGCATACAAAGCCTTTGAGGAGGGTGAGGTTCCTGTTGGCGCTGTGATGGTTTGCAAAAACAAGATTATCGCACGTGCGCATAATCAGACAGAGCGTCTTACTGATGCAACAGCCCATGCTGAGATGATTGCGTCCACGGCGGCAGCTCACTATCTCGGATCCAAATACCTTGATGAATGCACTCTTTACGTTACGCTGGAGCCCTGCGTGATGTGTGCAGGCGCACTGCACTGGGTCCAGTTGCAGCGGCTTGTCTATGGTGCAGCAGATGTTCAGCGCGGATTCACCCTTGTCTCCAGTCGGCTGCTTCATCCTCGTTCGGAAATTCTTACAGGAATTTGTAAGGAAGAATGCAAGGAAATCATCGATCGTTTTTTCCAATCGATCCGGGAAAAGCGGTAACATTGCATCATGAGTATGGAATTGAAAGGCAAAGTACTGCAGCTCCTCCCGCTGCAATCCGGCATGGGTAAAAAGGGTCAATGGAAGAAACAGGAGTTTATCCTCGAGACCCAGACGCAATACCCGAAAAAAGTTTGCTTGTCAGTATGGGGTGACAAGATCGATCAATACAAGATCAGTGTGGGCGATGTGGTAACGGCTTCACTGGATATTGAAAGCCGGGAATACAACGGTCGCTGGTATACAGAGGCCCGTGCATGGAAACTAGAAAGGAACGGACCGTCCACGACATCTGCACAATCTGCAGATCCCATCGGGGACGAGCCATTTGTTTCGAACCAGCAAGGAACGGATGACCTTCCGTTCTGAGGGGAGATCAGGCTTTTACCTTCTTTTTTCCTTCCTCAACACGCTTTCCATTCTCATGCTTACCGAGAATGATGACGTCTTTGGTGGTCTGATACTGCCTGGCTGCCTGCATCATGGCCTGCTCAGAATCGCGAATAATGATAGTGCCCGATTTCGCGCCTTTGTTGCGGATTTCAATGTAATAGCCGTCCTTCTTCTTTTTCGGTAAAACTGGAGGTCTGCCCATGTATGATGAATTAATAAGTTGAAAATACGCCTTGATAACCCCTGAGCGGTCCAGAGAGTTCGCCAAAACCTGTGTTTTGAGGCCCTCAGGGAAAATTTCCCGCAAAGATAACCTTATTTCCAGGATTGACCATTATATCGGACCAGAACCCGTTACCGCAGGTAGGAGGGTAGTGCAATGCCGGGCTTCAGCAATTCGTCCTTTTCGGGAGCCATTCGCGTTAACCTGATAGGTTGTACACCTGCCCAGATGTCAAGCGCGTAATCCTCTTCATCATCCTTCGGTCCGCCGGTTCTTATTTTGGCTGAAGCTTCATCGATGGACACCGACAACAACATAGTTTCTTTCCATTCATTATCTGTAGGAAGGCGTACATCATCCCATCGTCCAGGACACATCTTATTAGTGAAGAGTTCAAGCGCCTTATAGAGAAGGTCCTTATCTGTCACCTTCGAGACTTTGCCAAAGAATACTACGGACCTGTAGTTGACGGAATGATGAAAAGCTGACCTTGCCAGGACGATGCCGTCCAGCAAAGTGGCACTTACGCACACTGGGATATCGCCGGTCGCAAGGGCACGCATGTAATGGCTGCCTACGCTGCCGTGAATGTAGATGTGATTGTCCATCCGGCAGAAACCTGTGGGAATCTGATAAGCTTGTTGATTAACTGCATAGGCCAAAGTACAGAACAAGGCCTCATCCAGAATAGAATAAATGGTAGCCTTGTCGTATGATCCCCGCTTGGGAAGCCGGGTGATCTTTGTCTTGTCCGTTACCGGAAATGACGATGATGTTGGTTCACTCATGTTTATAGATTGAGAATGATTTTTCCGAACTGACTTCCTTCCTGCATGCGCCTAAAAGCTTGCGCAACATCGTTCAATGCAAAGGATCCATCCACCACGGGTTTGATCGCGCGCGCCTCCAGCATTTCAAGTAGTGAAAGAAACTCATCCCTCGTTCCCATGGTTGTTCCGAAAACAGACAACTGTTTCCAGTAGAGGTTGCGAATGTTGATCTGTGACAGTGTCCCGGAGGTTCGGCCGAAGTTGATAATTCTTCCTCCAGGTACAGCAAGATCAATGAGTTTGCCAAATGAGTCTCCGCCTGCACTGTCAATAATGACGTCAAATCCGCCACTGTCTTTTTGGGCCTTTACAGCCCAATCCGGATCACGGTAATTGTAAGTCTTCACCGCACCGAGGCTTGCAACTTTATTTAATTTTTCATCTGAACCTGAGGTGACTGAAACCCTGGCCTGGTACGACAGAGCAAGCTGAAGGGCCCAGAGTGCAGCACCACCCCCAATGCCGGTAATCAGCACCCGCTCATTATTGCGCAATCTGGCTTTGGTAAACAAGGCCCGGTAAGCAGTAAGCCCCGAAAGTGGTACCGCCGCAGACTCTGCGAATGATAAGTGTTCCGGCTTGTCGAACACGTATTTCTTGCTAATGACGAGATACTCCGCAAAGGTACCATGATCAGGATATCCCAATATCCTGAAGCTATCACCCTGAACATGTGAATGCTGACCCCAGTCCAGGCTAGGCAGAATTACGACCTCCGAACCGGTAAGTGTCGGATCGGCGTCTTCCCCCACATCTTCGATGATGCCGCATCCATCGGAACCCAGGATGACTCCTCCGCCGGGGACTGTGGCCTGTTCAGATGTCACCCAAAGGTCACGGTGGTTGAGGGCCGCATGTTTCATGCGGATTAGCACCTGGTCCTTAACTGCCTTTGGTTTAGGGAAATCCTCTACCAGCAAGGGTTGATCCTTGCCCCTGAATACGACAGCCTTCATTTAGCTTAAACCCTCACAATGCAATTCCAGCCATGAGTGTCCGGCTTTGCTCCTGTTCTGATTTCGAGCAATGCATGCTTCATTTTCAACTGGATACTGCTAGCATCAATCGGAGGAAGATGGTGATCCGTGCCATGAAAATTTATGATGGCGACAGGTGCAACCACGGCTGCGGTTCCTGCGCCGAAAGCTTCTGTAATGGACTTGTTGATGAACGCCTGCTCAAGCTCGTCCAGGCTTACTCGCCGTTCCTCCACTTTCAATCCCATTTCTTTTGCGATTTTGAGGATGGAATCACGTGTTACTCCATCGAGAATGGCAGAGTTGAGTTCCGGCGTCACCAGCGTGCCGTCCAGAACAAACATTACGTTCATCATTCCGACCTCATCCACGTACTGATGCTCCTTGTGATCCGTCCAGAGTACCTGATCAAATCCCTCCTGTTTTGCCAATTGAGTAGGGTAGAACGCCCCGCCGTAGTTGCCGGCACATTTCGCAAACCCTGTTCCGCCTTCGGCAGTTCTGGTAAAGTGTTCTTCAATTTTCAGGCGCAGCGGTTTGCTGTAGTAGGGGCCAACCGGACTGGTCAGAATGACAAACTTATATTGATCTGAGACTTTTACTCCAAGTCGTGCCTCCGATGCAAAAACCAGCGGACGGATATACAGCGCACTCCCCTCACCTGTTGGCACCCAATCTTTGTCGACTTCAATAAGCGCCCGAAGGGACATCATGAACATCTCATAGGGTATGGTGGGCATGCACATTCTTACAAGCGACTTGTTAAACCTGTCATGGTGCTTCTGTGGTCTGAAGATGTTAATGGTGCCGTCTTTCATGTGGAAAGCCTTCATTCCTTCAAAAACGGCCTGGCCATAGTGCAATGCCAAAATAGAAGGTGACATTCTGAGTTCTCCATATGGAACCACCTTGGGATCACTCCAGCCCCCCTTGTTCCAGTCGGCAACGATCATATGATCAGAAATGTGTTTCCCGAATTCAAGATTATTGAAGTCGATTTCGCGGAGCCGGGAATTGCCAGTTCGCTCGATCGCAATGGGAGAAGTCATGGTTTCCATAGAACACGTTAAGAATTATGTGAGTGATTCAATTGGACTATCGGTTACAAATTTACTTAATGGGCTGAGTAGTTCCTTGACCTTTATCAAGTTGCGAAATAGACCGCAGTTTGCCGATGATTTCAGACATTTTCAACAGGTGATGGTCATCATGTTCTGCGTCGAACCATGCAAGATCGATCGGTGTCATATTTAGTTTCAATCTGGGATGCAAGGAGCGACACAGCAGTTTTTCTTTGGCGATCGACTCATATTTGCCAATATTCTTCTGCCTTCCGTCAGCAAAGAACTCGATCACATGCAGGATGGGCCATGAGGTATAATCCCGGGGTTCAAAAACGGCAGGTGACATTACTTCCTGCCCTGCCAACATTTCATCAATCCTGCGGTTCGCAATCTGATCCACCTCAACGAGGTGTCCAACATGTTCTTTCACCGACCATTTGCCCTCCAGCCGTGCACCCAGTGGATCCTCCTCAAGGCCTTTTACTTTATGGACAATCCGGATGGGAGTTCCAGAGAGGCGCTCCAGGAAGAAGGGGAGCAGTTCGGCGGGCTTTCCAAACGAAAACTCGCGGTCAAACCAAGCCAATGAACTCATGGGTGAAGTGATTTAACTACAGGTTGATGATGAACAGGGAAGTTTACCGACCGTGCCAGAAAACACATTTTTCTGGCGTCATCATGGAGGGTAACCGCCTTGGCCGCCATGGTCGCGTCCCTAACCATGACTTCCGGATGAAGAATGACTTCCGTGAATTCACCACCGCCGTCTTTGTGTTCTGCCATTATACCCTCTGCCCGATCATGGTAAGATTCAACTGTTACATGGTTCACAGCACAGAGATGAAGATACCATAGCATGTGACAGGCTGACAATGAGGCAACAAAGCTGTCTTCAGGATTATGTCTGGCAGGATCACCCCGAAATGCAGGATCGGACGACCCCAGAATGTCCGGTTTCCCGTTTATGGATATGGTGTGGTTCCTGTCATACGCAGTGTAGGCAGAAGTCCCTGTTCCACGGTTTCCTGTCCAGGTGATGGATGCCGTATAGCGATGGGTCATTATTGTATACTTCAAAAGTCCGAATCTATCATTTGCCGCCATCCTGCGGCACCGTTCTTTAAGGATCGCATCCTCTTATGCCTCCAGGTTCAGCACACTTTTGATCCTGTGCCATTGTGCTTTCCACAGATCACGCAGCTGGTATCCCTTGTTAACTATATAGATACCCAGCACAGTTACCACGATTCCAATTCCAATTCTCGCGTTCAGCTTTTCTCCAAGGATCAACCACCCGAGCAATACCGCCACAATGGGATTGATATATGCGTAGATTGACACGATGGTCATGGGTAATTTCTTGATCGCGTAGGAATAGCAAGTATAGGCACCCACGGATCCAATGAGAATGAGGTAGAGGAGTGGCCGCGCCATATCCGCTGACCAGTGCAGTCCGCTGTAATCATCGAAAACCAGGCTCATAGGCAGAAGAAAGATTCCCCCTGCAGTCATCTGCAATCCGGCATTGAGAAAGGGATCACCGCCTTTGCTGTTTTTCTTGAGCCAGACACTTCCAAATGCCCAGCAAATATTAGCCAGGAATGTGAGTATTATGGAGATTGTGTATTGGCCGGACCCAAATTCTCCAAGGTGTTCACTGAAAATGAGCAGAATACCAGCCAGACCCGTTAACAATCCCAATACGATAGGTAGGGTTGGCCTGTCATCTGTCGACCACACCAGGTTGATCAGGATAACCCATACCGGCATTACTGAGCAGATGATGGCTGCAAGTCCTGAAGAAACACGAAGTTCCCCCCAGCCCACCACACCAACGCCGAAGGAGCACATAAGTATCCCGGCAAAAGCCTGTTGTATCAGCGTTCTGCGGTCTGGCAGCGTAAGCCGGCCTGTGATGGTCAGGATTCCAAGCAATAGGGGCCCTGCCAGGATGAACCGTATGCCTGAAAAAAGAAAGGGCGGGAACTCCGTTACACCCAGCCGGATGGCCAGGTAAGTGGTGCCCCAGATCACGCAAACCGCGGCAAGCGCGATATAAGCCAGAATCAGTCCGTCTTTCTTCACAGTTGCCAATTTAGAATTTCCAAAGATTAGCGCCGTAAGAAACCTCTGCATACCACTTTTTTCTCAGCCTGCTGAATAGGGTGGCGCGCGCCAGACTCCCGACACGTTGCAAAGCAGAACCCGCATGTGAGGACAAAATTGTTTTCATAACCACTGGTATTGGATAACCAGCGCAATCAGTCCGATCAGCACGCCAAGTGCCATTACTAGTATTCTTTTCTTTCTCATCGGAAAACAATGCGCTGCAAATTTTGCTTAGTTATACGGATCAAAAACAGTTTCAGTTTTAAGAATGTTAACCATATCACTTTACGGTGGACCCGTCAAATGTGCATGCTATCGAAAACATCAGCCCATGCCGAGTAGGTATTTGTACTTCATCAGAAGACTGTACAGTCCAGAGTGCGGTAATCCCTGTACTCAACAACACACGCGGGGCCATTTGTATCCTTGACCATGCAAGATTGAACCCGGTAGACATGTAGTTTACAGGGTCAAATGCCCTGTTATTATGCCACAGCATTATTCCAGCATCCAGATGCCGGCCGGTATATAAGAGTCTGAATCGATTGGTCCAGTCCATATGATTTCTTTCCAACGCCAGATTGGACACCATGGCACTGTGATCCAAGGTTAGTCTTTGGGTAGGTTTCCACGATGTGGTGAAGACCATCGTCACATCAGAGCCCTTATCCGCTATCTGATGGCATTGTTCTGCGGAAAACCCTGCATACGGGGTAAAAGAAAGCCTTTTCCCCAAATGGAATGTATGATACAGGAGTAGCAGCGAGAAATTGTTGAGGGACTGATGATCGTACATATCCGCTGCCTTGAAAAACATCATCCCCCATGACCTGCGGTCATAAGTAATGTTGATATCGGCGGCAGCATAATCGCTGGCAACATATCCTCCATAAGTAAACATCCCCATGGAATGCATTCTTGCCACCAGTTTCAAATGATAGCCTGGACGCGAAGCAATGGCCTGAACGGAATCAGTCTTACCTCCAGCGATCGAAAGGGTGGAAGTAAGTACCAGCATCATTAAGGTCGCTTTCATTTTTGTTTTTTCATTGACACAAAAATCCTGTGACCCGACTTGCAACCCAACCCGATTCTTGTTGAAACCCGGCAGTTGAATTTTCGTGTAAAACTTTACCTTTATACGACCGGTGAACAGTTTCAGTTTTAACTATTTTGACCATATCAGTTATGTCTAGAGTGGAAGAAGCCGTGGTGGACCACCTTTATCAGGAAGTGGCTGACCGTATTGAGCGTATGATTGAGTCTGAGGTGCTGAAAGTGGGCGACAAATTGTTGTCCGTTCGTGCGCTCAGCAAGGAACAGGGCATTAGCCTTAGTACAGCGTTTCAAGCCTATTATCATCTGGAGAGCAAGGGACTTGTGGAAGCGAGGCCTCAGTCAGGGTACTATGTGAAGTTTTCTCCAAAACACACTCTTGAAATACCAAGCACCTGTGAGCCGTCGGGGGAAGCTGTGCCGGTAAGTGTCGATGACATGATCGCAAGTGTTTACAGTGATCTGCGATCCGACAAACTCATCAACCTTTCATTGGGGGCGCCTGCTCCAGAGCTGTTGCCGGCTGCCAAACTGAACAAGGCCGTTGTTCAGGCCTTGAGAACCTCCAGGGATTGTTGTCTGGGTTACGAGCATGTACAAGGGAACGTGAAGCTGAGAAAACAGATTGCCAGACAGTCCTTCAATTGGGGGGGTACTCTTACAGAGGATGACGTTGTGGTAACGGCCGGATGCATGGAGGCGCTCTCTCTTAGCCTAAAGGCTGTGACCCGCCCAGGAGACGCCGTTGCCATTGAAAGCCCGACATATTTTGGCGTGTTTCAGGTAATGGAAAGCCTGGGATTGAAAGTGGTGGAAATCCCCAACGACCCTGAAAAAGGTATTGACCTCGATTGTCTTGATCAATCCATCCGGAAGTTCAACATCAACGCTTGCCTGTTTGTCCCAAACTTCAACAATCCGATGGGAAGCTGCCTTTCTGACGAAAAGAAGAAGAAGCTGGTCGACCTGGTGACCTTCCATAAGATTCCACTCATTGAAGATGATATCTACGGGGAACTGTATTTCGGTAAGTCCAGGCCCCGTACCTGCAAGTCATTTGACCGGAAAGGCATGGTAATTCAATGTGGATCGGTATCAAAATCACTGGCACCTGGTTACCGTATTGGCTGGGCAGTGCCGGGCAAGTACAAGGAAGATGTGATCCGGTTGAAAAGAATGAACAGCGTCGCCACCAATACGCTGTCACAGGCCGCTATTGCAGATTTTCTGGAAAATGGACGTTATGAACTTCATCTCCGCCACCTCCGTAAAGCGCTTCATACACAATGCCTGCGTTACCTGCAGGCCATCTCCGAATATTTTCCCGAAGACACTCGTGTCACGAGGCCTCAGGGTGGATTTGTACTATGGCTGGAATTGGATAAGAAGGTTGATGCTTATAAGCTGCATAAGCGCGCCTTGAAACACGGGATCGGCATTGCGCCAGGACAAATATTCTCGTCACAGGGACGTTATGAGAATTGCTTCAGGATCAGCTTTGGATTGCCGTTTAGCGATCGCGTAGAGCAGGCAATCAAGACTTTGGGGGAATTAGCCAGAAGTTGACAAAACCACGAGTCGCTATACCTTGTATATTACCGAACCGTCATGGATATTTGATTGTTAGTTCATCATCAAACCAAACATTATACGACTATGGCCTTTACACTTCCTGCCTTACCATACCCCGCCAATGCCCTCGAGCCGCATATTGACGCACGCACGATGGAAATCCATCACGGCAAGCATCATAATGCCTATGTAACAAACTTAAACAATGCGATAGCCGGCAAACCTGAAGAGAGCCTCAGCATTGAGGAAATCTGCAAGAATATTTCCAAGTACCCTGTGGCGGTTCGCAACAATGGAGGTGGACACTACAATCATAGCTTGTTCTGGACTTTGATGGCACCAAATGCAGGCGGTGCACCAACCGGAGCTTTGGCTGACGCGATTAATGCCGCCTTCGGCAACTTTGAGGAGTTCAAAACGAAATTCAATGCAGCGGCCGTGGGTCGCTTTGGCTCAGGCTGGGCATGGCTGATCAAAGATGCGGCCGGAAAACTTGTTATTTCTTCAACGCCGAACCAGGATAACCCGCTCATGGACATTGCAGAAGTGAAAGGCAAACCTGTATTGGGTCTCGACGTATGGGAGCATGCCTACTACCTGCATTATCAAAACCGCCGTCCTGATTATTGCAGCGCGTGGTGGAACCTTGTTAACTGGAATGAGGCTGCAAAGAGATTTGCCTCATAAGAACTACCTGGCCTGATAATACGAAGAGCCCTCCGGGACTCTTTTGCTTTGTAATAGGTCGTCGTGCTAACCTGAGAATGCACTACTTCAATGTGACATAATTGATCACATAGCTCACGCCACCCCTGATCGCGAAGTCTGGCCTGGCAAAATAGAGATCACCCATTCCCTCTACCCGCCAACTCTTGCTCAGCGGATAGGAGTAGCCTGCACCCAGGGAGACATCATTACCTCCTATCAACCCCCTGAAGCGCACAAAGAAATTATCCATGGGATAATAGCGAACCCCCATCGCAAATGAGTTTTTCCCACGTGTCCAGAGTTCGGCGCCCCCGCTTACGGAGAAACGACGCTGAAGAAAGTAATTCACTTCAAACGCCACCTGGGCCTTGTCGAAAAGTTTTGTGTTGTCCGTCTTGAAAAGATCCAAACCACCAGCAATAAGAAAATCATTGGTACTCTGAGCTCTTGCAGCTAAACCCATCGTCACGCATCCAACTAAGATCAGAATCTTGCTTGCTTTCATAATCACAATATTGTAACAGTAACGAATAACCTTTGTCCTAGGTCTTGGTTTCAATAAGTTTTTGTATGGCAAGGTACTCATCCCTTAGACGAGCCGCCTCCATAAATTCCAGCTCCTTGGCAGCCTTTTCCATGGCTTTGCGGGTGCGGTCCGCCATCGTGGTCAGCTCCTCCTTGCTGAGATAAGTCATCACAGGATCAGCCGCCAGCGACTTTTCTTCGTCTTCAATATAATACTTCCTTGCAGACTTCTTTGAGTCGGCTACCTTGGTCTGGCCCAGAATGGATTCTTTTGAACGGATGATGGTCTGAGGCTTGATCCCGTGTGCTTCATTATAGTCCTGCTGCACTTTCCTTCTCCGGTTAGTTTCATCAATTGCCAACTGCATGGATTCCGTAATGGTATCCGCGTACATGATCACCCTTCCGTTTACATTCCTGGCTGCCCTGCCAATGGTCTGCACCAATGAGCGCTGGTTTCTAAGGAACCCTTCCTTGTCGGCGTCCATGATGGCCACCAGCGAAACTTCAGGCAAATCAAGTCCTTCGCGCAACAGATTCACGCCCACGAGTACATCGAACACACCAAGGCGGAGATCCCGGAGAATCTCCACACGATCCAGCGTGGTCACTTCAGAATGGATGTAGCGGCATTTTACCGAAGCCCTTTCCAGGTACTTGGTCAGTTCCTCTGCCATCCGCTTGGTCAGCGTTGTAACCAGCACCCTCTCTTTCTTCTTGACCTGCTCATCAATTTCCTCCAGAAGATCATCGATTTGGTTCTTGCTTGGGCGCACGTCTATCTTCGGATCCAGAAGTCCTGTGGGCCGTATCAATTGCTCCACGACAACGCCTTCAGACTTGCGTAATTCATATTCACCCGGAGTCGCACTGACATAAACTACCTGGTTAAGCAGTGCCTCGAATTCGTTGAACGTCAACGGTCGGTTGTCCAGCGCAGCAGGAAGACGGAATCCGTAATCGACCAGGTTCACCTTACGGCTGCGATCTCCTCCCCACATGGCTCTTACCTGCGGTACGGTAACGTGGCTCTCGTCAATAATCAATAAATAATCATCCGGGAAATAGTCCAGGAGACAGAAGGGGCGGGCACCCGCTTTGCGCCGGTCGAAATACCTTGAGTAGTTCTCAATACCGCTGCAATAGCCCAGTTCGCGCATCATCTCCAGATCGAATTCCGTACGTTCCTTCAGCCGTTTAGCTTCGAGATGCCGCTTTTCGGATTCAAACATCTCAACCTGCAGAACAAGGTCGTCCTGAATTTCACGGATGGCCAGGTTGAGGAGTTCCTTGCCGGTCACGAACAGATTGGCAGGGAAGATGGTGATCATCTCTTCATCGGAAATCTTCTTTCCGGTTTTCGGATCGATGCGCTGAATGGCTTCAATTTCATCACCGAAAAAATAGATGCGCACTGCATAATCTGCGTAGGCAAGAAAAACATCCACAGTATCACCCTTTACGCGAAAGGTGCTCCTCTTAAAATCCAATTCTGTCCGGCTGTATAATATGTCAACAAGAGCGAACAGCAACCTATTGCGGGCCAGCACTTCCCCGACTTTCAGCTGGATCCGGTTCTTTCCAAACTCCTCCGGGTTTCCAATGCCGTAAATGCAGGACACGGAGGCAACAACAACAATATCCCTTCGACCGGTCAGGAGTGAAGATGTGGCGCTGAGGCGAAGCTTTTCGATCTCCTCGTTGATGGAGAGATCCTTTTCAATATAGAGGTTGGAGGTTGGGATATAGGCCTCCGGCTGATAATAATCGTAATAGGAAATAAAGTATTCGACCGCATTGTGCGGAAAGAATTGTTTGAATTCTCCGTACAACTGGGCGGCCAGCGTCTTATTGTGACTGAGAATCAGGGTGGGGCGATTGACCTGGGCAATGACATTGGCCATCGTGAAGGTCTTTCCTGACCCCGTTACGCCAAGGAGGGTCTGATGCGCTTCACCGTCGTCGAGCCCGCGAACGAGTTTGCGGATGGCTTCTGGCTGGTCGCCGGTCGGTTCAAATTCACTTTCCAGGTTAAACTTCAAGGGGTCATCGTTTTCTGTACAAAATACTCAAACGTATGGCACCCCATGCCGGTTCCGGAGTCAGGAATTCCAGATCGCCCAGGATTTCTCTGCCTGAATGTGCAGCAT
This sequence comes from Cyclobacteriaceae bacterium, assembly GCA_039810905.1. GTDB lineage: Bacteria > Bacteroidota > Bacteroidia > Cytophagales > Cyclobacteriaceae > ELB16-189. Next base: position 36,842 of record JBDHXU010000012.1, read on the forward strand.
TTCCAGGCCATTCTTGATGGTAGAACCTCTCATCTCAGCCTTCTGAAGGAACATGGTGCGGGCCGGATTATAAATCAGGTCATATACAAAGTGCTCAGGGCCAAGTTGTTCGTAGTCGATAGGCGGCCATGAGTTGGTATTGGGCGACATTCCCAGCGGTGTAGTGTTGATGATGAGATTATGTTGCTTGATAATGGCGGGGTTCTTGTCCAGATCCTCATAGGTGAACTTGCCTGTAGTCTTTTCACGGGAAACTACCTCGTGCTGGATATGAAGATTGTCCAGGGCCACCCGCACTGCTTTTGAGCTGCCTCCTGAACCGAGGATCAGTGCCTTTGAACCAGGCTTATTCGGGAACCATTTTTGTACAGATTCAAGAAAGGCGTCGCTGTCGGTATTATAACCTTTCAACTGGTCACCGGTAATTTTGATGACGTTAACGGCGCCAATCTTTTTTGCAGAAGGATCGATATCGTTTAGAAATCGCATCACCTTTTCCTTGTAGGGGATGGTGACATTCAGGCCACAAAGTTCAGGGTTCTCTTTCAGCAGTTTCTGGAGTTCATCAATGTTCTTGAGCGGATAAAGGTCGTAATGATAGTCGCGGAGCCCTTCGCGGAAGAATTTCTCATCAAAGTATGCCTTGGAGAACGAATGAGATACTGTGAGACCTATCAATCCGAATTTCTTTTCCATTTTCTTAGTTTTTTGATTTGAGGTAGGCGGCTGTTTTCTCAATGGCCACCACAAGCAGCACACCAAAGGCTGCAAAAAGAATGGCGTGAAATAATTGCGGGTCGTTACCGGTCACCTGAAGGTAGTGGCCTGGCAGCACGCTTTTGTCAAAGGCAGGCACTTGTATGCCCTCCTGGTTGATGCGAAAGGCAACTACTTCCTTCCACGGCCACACTTTATTGAGAGATCCGATCATGAACCCAGCCAGCAACGCCAGGGTGGGGTACCGGAAATGATGAAGTATCCATGTAAGGACGTGAGAAAATCCAACCAGACCCAGAAAGCAGCCAATAGCGAACACTGCAATCACCGGAAGGTTGAACTCAATCAATGCCCTTATCATATACTCATATTTACCAATCAGCAGCAGGACAAAGGCTCCTGAAATGCCCGGCAAAATCATAGCACAGATCGCCAGCGCGCCGCACAAAAAGATAAAGAACAGATTAGTGGGCGTCTCTGTTGGAGATAGAATCGTGATGGCATAAGCTACCGCGACACCGGCAATAAAACTGACTGCTGTAAACAGATTCCACTTCCGGATGTCACGGAGTATAAGTGGCGATGAGACGAGGATTAATCCAAAGAAGAAGGACCATACCGGTATCGGATAATGTTCGAGCAAGTATGTCATGAGCTTGGATAGCGACAGAAGGCTCGTAAGAATACCTGCCAGCACGGTGATAAGAAAGCTTCCATTAATCCGCTTCCAGAACTCTGCGACGCGAAATGAAAGCACAAGCCTGGCGGCATCGAGGTCGATGGACTTGATGGAATAGATCAGCTCTTCATAAATCCCGGTGATGAATGCGACTGTTCCACCGGATACGCCCGGGATGACGTCTGCGCCACCCATGCTCACACCTTTGAGGTATAACAGCAGATAGTCCTTTGGTCTTCTCAAGTCAAATTTCTTTAATCATCACTGGTCATGACGGCCGGAAATCGCCGGCTAGTCCACCTTGAAAGGAGGAGCAGTATTGGTTTTCGCCCGCTCCATTCCAAGGAAATGGAGGAAGGTGTCGCCTCTCAATCCGAGACGGATGGTCTCCAGCGGGATGACTTCTTCAGGGGCAATGTTCCCGAGGTTTACATTCGCGCCAAGCAGCTTGATAAACCATACCTGCTGAGCTTTTTGCGGAGCCTCCCAAATGATTTTTTCAAAGGGTATCTTCGTGAGAATTTCCTGAACGAGTCCGGAACGAACCTCACCGGTGGAACGGAAGAGCCCCACATTTCCGCTTTCGCGGGCCTCACCGATTACTTTCCATGCCCCGGCCTCCAGTTCCTTCTGCATCAACTCGATCCACAGGTAAGGAGGGATGATCTTGTCGGCATCCTTGGAACCCACTTCAGAAAGTACGGTCACCTGGGTAGTGAGCTTCTGGATGAAGTCGCATTTCTTGTCGTGATCCAGATCGATGGAACCATCTGAGACCTCGGCGAATTGCAGGCCATACTTGTCGAGAATGCGACGGTAGTCATCAAACTGATCACGTATGATAAAGGCCTCGAAGAGGGTTCCTCCGAAATAGCAGGGGATGCCGGCCTCCTGATAGACTTTGAGCTTGTCCTTCAGATTCGGGGTCACATATGACGTGGCCCAGCCGAGTTTGACAATGTCTACGTGATCGCCGCACATGCTTACAAAGTCTTCTGCCTGTCGGACGCTCAGACCCTTGTCCATGGCCATGGTAAAACCTATTTGCCTGGGCTTAGTCGTTCGCTCAGGAAGATTCTTTAGCGTATAATTCATGAGAGATTGTCCTTTCTAAACTGATCAATGATTTTGTACAATGCCTTTTGTGTTTCGGGCTTTTGAAAGAAGTCAAATAGGACGGTATGTCCTTCAAAGTTCAAAATTAACCCATTTTCCAGATAATTGAACGCTTCCCGAAAGCGTCCTCCTTCAATGAGGTAAACGGCAATGCGGTAAAAGAACTCCGGCTCGTCAGGCAACTCACCCAGACCCTGCAGCAGGACCTCAACGGCTTTGTCATATTCTCCGCGGTCATAATAGATAAATGACCAGTTAAGCCAAATCTCTTTGTCCTGAGGACCCAGGTGACTGGCTTCCTCGTAAGCACTGATACTGGATATGGTGTTCCCAATCTTGAATTCAGCATGGGCAGCCGCCTTCCAATAATCTGCATTTTGTGAATTCAACTTTACAGCCTTGTTGAAAAAATGCAGGGCCTGGTACCACTTCTCCTGCTTCTCGAGACAACTTCCGGCACCAAACCATGCTTCGTCGTACATCCCATCAAGTTTCGTAGCCTTCTGGAAATATTTCAGTCCCTGATCGTATTGCTCCAATCCCTCATAGGCAGCTCCCATGCAGCAATACACTTCAGGACTGGGCCCCTCGATGTCAATGGTCTTCTTGAACATATCGAGCGCCTTCTGGTACTCTTGCTTGTTCATGAAGGAGTTGCCCATGTTGAACCATGCTGAAGCAAAGTTCTCATCAAGGGCGATGGCGAACTCATAAGCCTCTATGGCTTCGTCGTAGCGGTCCAACTTGTTGCAGACAATACCCAGGTTGTACCACGCTGCGGCCGAGAAGGGATCTTCGTCAATGAACTTCCTGTAATAGGAAAGGCTGTTCTCGAGTTCGCCTACAATGTCCAGGCAGTAAGCGAGTTCGTACAGTGAACCCTCATGCGCAATGTTCTCCTCGATGGACTTCTTGTAACACGCAATGGCTTTCTCGTAGTCTTCCTTGCTCTGGTAGGCCAGGCCAAGGCTGTAATAAATCTCGTCCTTGTTTTCCTCGGCCAGGGTGAGGGCCTGTTCATACCACTCGATCGCCTTGTCGTGATTGGACTGGAGCGAAAAGATGGATCCCATCGAAAGAATGATCTCCATATCGGTAGGATGAAGAGTTAAAGCGCGCTCCAGTAATTCAAGGGCTTCATCATAGCGCTGAAGATGGGAGAGAATTTGCGCCTTTACAGAAATCAGTTCGGTGGAGTAAGGGTATTGCTCCATTGCCATATTGACGGCCTGAAGGGCTTTCTTGTGTTTGGCACGATCCAGGTAGTGATAAATGATCGTCTCGTAAGCCTCCAGGTCAAAAAAGCAGCTTGTCTTTTTCTTGATAGTGTCCTCAAATCTCCTGATCAACTCCTCTTCCTCTTCCCGTTTCCTGTATTCTTGCGCCATTACTTAAGGGTTTGACCAAAGTACGAACTGGTCACAAAATTAAAAAGGAGGCCCCCAATTCGTTGGACGACCTTATTTTCTGCAAAATTCAGCCAATAAAACCCTTTCTACAAGTTGATTCTATTGATTGTTAGCATTAACATATCGACGGTATTGCTCGCAACACCAGTCCAATGATTCATCCAACGGGTGAAATGCCATGCCGAGTCGCTCTACAGCCTTGCGGCTGTCATACCTGAATTGCTGCGTCGCCAGTCGTGCTGACTCTCGCGTCACCATGGGCTCCCTGCCACTGATAAGGCCGCGTAGTTCTTCAAGAAAGCCAACCCACCAGAGCAACTTTGGCGAAACCTTGACCGATGGAGCAGTGCGTTGAAGTCGTTCCGCTATCATGGAAAAGAAAGTCTGCAGTGGAACTTCCCCGGCATTCAGAATGAATCGCTCACATGAAGGAGCCTGACGGAATAACCGGAGGACAGCCTCTGCGACGTCTCTTCCGTCCACGTAGTTCAACAGCCCTTCGACATAAAACTTTCTTTGTTCCCACACATAATCAAACAGGGCGCTGCTGCTTTGTCCGGGTCGTGAAGCTGAGAGAATCACCGACGGATTCACAATGCAAGCGCCGAGTCCCTCTTCTATACCTCTGAAGACTTCCAGCTCTGCCATGTATTTTGACATCCCATATGAAGAATCTTCGCCGGTTCCCTGGCTTGACTCATTCGTTATCTCGCCGGCTCTTCTGCCAAGCGCAGCGACCGAACTAATGTGAATCAACCGTGGTATGCCCAACTGCAGGCAGGTGTTGACCACATTGCGTGTGCCTTCCACATTGACTTCATACAATTGATTCTTGAGCCTGGGATTGAACGACACCAGCGCTCCGGCATGGATGACTGCATCAGCACCTTCAAAGGCTTCGCGGAGGGAAGGCTCGTCCAGAAGGTCGCCTGTTCTTGCCTGAACGTGCCCAGGAAGCTGGGACGCTCTTCCTTCACGGCACAAGCCGGCAAGCGGAATCCCCTCTGCCGTAAACTTCTCGATCAAATGACTTCCGAGCAGGCCTGTTGCTCCGGTAATGACAATCATGCTACAACCGGTAATTGAGCAAAGGTAGTTCAACAGCCCTGGAATAAGCGCTTGTGGCCTGAACCTTTTCCAGCAATTTGGCATGATCGATGTGATGGCAGTCACTGCCCAGCGCATCAACCATACCTGAGTCTATCAGTTTGACGGCAAGTTTTTGAATGGGCGGACCATAGTATCCGATCAACGACAGCATGTTTAATTGAAGGAGGACACCCCGATCGCGCAGGTCTTGTGCCTTGTCTGGCGTCATGAACTGATAACGCTCTGGGTGTGCGATGACCGGCTTGTATCCTTGTGTGGTCAGTTGAAAGATGAATTCCTTCAACATCATGGGTTCGCTGATCGGATTGGTTTCGAAGAGAAGGAAGCGGTCACCGAATGTCAGGAATTTTTCTTTTCGGAGCGCCTGCTGATAGAGGTTCTCGTCCAGGTAATATTCGGCAGCAATTTCGAATGGAAGATCATATCCGGCTTCACGCAGAACAGGAAGGAACGCCTCGTAAGCTTCAGTCACCGAGGTGGAGGTATTCCCGAAATAGTCGGTCATGATGTGCGGGGTGGTAATGAGTTTTGTGTACCCGCGCTCCAGCAGGCAGTCGATTACGCGGAAAGCTTCTTCCGCAGTGGGTACGCCGTCGTCAATACCAGGAATGAGATGGGAGTGAAAATCTGCAGGTAACGGACGGGCTGCTTTCTTGCTGCCGGTAAGGAAGGAAAACAGACTAGCCACGGAACAGCTTGCTCAACCGGTTGGTGCGCTGACCGTCTTCCTGGTAGTAACCGTACCCGTACGTCTTTCCGCTGGTGGGCAGGGCATTCAGTACGACGGCAATATTCTGCAATTTGTTAATGCCAGAAATCCGGTCCAGGTTCGAGAGAAAATCGCGCTTGGAATAGTTGGCCCTCACCACGTAGATGGAAAGGTCCGCCTTCTTCATCGCCATGATGCCGTCCGTTACAAGGCCTACGGGCGGGGTATCGATGACGATGTAGTCATATTTTTTCTTCAGGTCATCCAGAAGTCCTTCGAATTCGCCATTGAGCAATAGTTCGGAAGGATTGGGCGGATGAGGCCCGCTTGGGATGAAATCAAAACCTTCCATAGAGGTGTGGCAGATCGATTCCTCGAGAGCGGAGCGGTGAATAAGCAATGTGCTGACACCTTTTGAAGGGTCTTCACCTTTGAAATGACCGTTTTGCTTCACCTTCCGCATATCAAGATCCAGGAGGATGACCCGCTTCTTGGAAAGAGCGAGAACACCGCCGAGGTTCATTGCAAGGAATGACTTGCCTTCTCCTGATACGGTTGAAGAAATCGCGATTACCTTTTGTGATTTAGTAGAGGCAAAAAAGTCCAGGTTGGTTCGCAGGGTGCGGATTGCCTCGCTAACTACAGACCTTGGATTTTCCAGGATGTAGAACGGCCCGGCAGAATGTCTCCTCATCTCGGGTATGACCCCGAGGATAGGGGCATTTGTAGCGCGCTCAATTTCCTTCAGCCCCGATATCTTGTTGTTCAGCAGGTAGAGGAGGCCTATCAGGAAGAAATTAATGACAAGGCCCCCGACAAAGCCGATTCCCAGGATCAGGTACTTTTTGGGAGCGATGGGCTCTGAGGGAATCGTGGCAGAAGCAAGAATCCTGAAATCTGGGATGCTGCCCGCTTGCGCAATCTCGAATTCCGCCTTGGACTGCATCATGCTCAGGTAAAACTCTTCATAGAGTTTATAGAAGCGTTGGTTCTTTGAATACTGTGTCGTACGATCCGGCATGGTGGCAAAGTCTTTCTCAAGCCTGTCCTTTTTTTGATTCAGTTCCGCCATGGCATTCATCCAGTTCTTTCTGATTTCGGATAATTGATTGAAGACCGATTTCTTCAAATTGGTTACTTCCTGCTCTTTTTGCTGATAAGCATACGTGTTGTCCTTGTACGACAACGTGAGTTTGTTCTGGTCGTGTATCAGTCTCTGGAGCTCCTCCATTCTGGTGTTTACATACTGAGGCAAGTATCCGCTGGGCACAACCGTATTCTGCAACTTGCCGGCGGAGATGTTGTCCATAAGTGCACTGATCTCAGTGATCTTCTTATTCAATTCATACCGCTGTGAGTCCACCTGATTGAGCAGGTAGATCGTCTTCTTCAGATCTGACTCGAGGTTGCTGCTTTTGTTCTTGAGGGTAAATGCTTCGAAGTAGTTTTCAAAGTTCTCCATCTTCATCTCAACCTGCTGAAGTTCTTTGTTCAGCCAATCGATCTTCTGCTTGTTGGCACGGTTCTTCTGCTCATTGCTGTAGCTCAGGTAGGTGGAGACCACCTTGTTGACCACATTCGCTACTTTAAATGAATTGTGATCGGTAAAGGATACTTTAATTGTGTTCGCGTCAAAATTAATCGGGGAGATAACCAGGGATTTGCTGAGGTAGTCCAGCAGGCTGGTGCGGCTGTTGATCACAAAAAAGAAATGGTTCTTGAAATCTGGTACAGCTCCAGGATTCAGTGATGCGCGGATTACCCCGCTGCCCAATGCCATGGGTTCACCAAGACTGGCCTCATATTCCTTCCCGTCCTCCAGGCGTATGATGTACCGGTTGCCCTCCAGGAAGTCGAAGTAGATGCGCCGGTCAAGTATTTTTGGATCGAGGTCAGCATGTTCTATCCGGAAGGGCGATCCAGGATACAGTTCAAACTCAAGCACATTTCCTACACTGTAATAACTGATCCAGAGATCCATCGAATCGAGCACTCGGCCGAAGAAAACTTCAGATTTCATTTGCTCGATTTCTCCGGCCAGCAGATTGCGGTTCTGATCCTCCTGTAATTGAGGAATTCCCAGTGCCGTGGCATCGTGTTTCATCTCAAGTTTCAATTCTGCACTTGCCTCAAAGACATCCTTGGTCCAGCGGATGGTCAAATAAGCAGCCAGGTTGGCGGTAAAGAGGATGATGAGGATAAGCCAGATATTCTTTCGGGCGACTTGTCTCAGTTTGTCAATGTCAATCCCTTCCGGATGGCCAGCTCCATATGGCATCTGTGGATTCATTTGCCAAGAACAATTATGAGCGACAAGGTGCTGATGAATAGACTGAACAGGGCTGCATAATCGCGCAGACCTTCCGCAAAAGGCTTTCTTACCGGCTCCACATATATAATGTCACCCGCTTCCATGATCATGTTTCCTGCCTGAAACCCGGCAACAGTACTGAGATCCACAAGAAACACTTTGTCATCCCGGAGTATGCGGAGGTTGTCGGCTTTCGAGTCATTAGGCAGCCCCTTCGCCAGCGCAAGTATTTCGGCCAGCGTCATATTCTGATTGGTAAGTGGAATCACCTGGCCGCCCACCGCCCCCAGGACAATAACACGTTTGTTAAGGTAATTCAATACAACAAAGGCGTCCTTGTAATACTTTTCGAACTCAGCCTGGAGAATGGCTTCTCCTTGGCGGAGGGTCAGCCCCTCCATGTGCATTTCGCCTACCACCGGAAACTTGACATTGCCATTAAGCTCAACAAGATATTTAACCTCAGGATGCTCGTCCTCCGGCTTGCCGGCATTCTGCTGGCTCAATTGAGGGTTCGGGTCAATTATGCGCTCTCCTTTGTTGCTGTAGACTTCGAGATGAAGAAGATCATTTTTCTGGATGACGTAATTTCTTTCGGCCTTCAGAATGTCGTTGGTGATGGGCGCGGACTTAAAGTCTTCAGGCGTCTTCAGCATGATATTCTTCTTATATACTGCGCAGCCCCACAGTCCGGATGAGGACAGGATCAGAAGCACCAGCCTGAAAATAGTTTTGCTCACTGTATCAGACACTCAATCCGGTAAAGCTATTCATTTGATTACAGATTCACCAGATCGCCGATCCGGTCGCAACAGAATCATGTGTGAATCAGGACGCCTGCTGGAGTTCCGCTAGTTTATCCATGTATGCGTTGATGACGATATGCTCGTCAAATTCCTTTTCCATTTTTCTCCTTCCATTCTCTCCGAATTGCCGCAGCTTGTCCTCCTGAAGGCCGGTCATTTGAGCCATCTTATCAGCCAGGTCATCAGCGTCCTTCAGCTTGCACAGCAGCCCATTGTAATGGTCTGTGACGACATGGTGGCACCCGGGCACATCAGTCGCGATAATGGGCCGGGCACAGCTGGCGGCTTCCAGCAGGGTGTGGGGGGTGCCTTCTCGGTAAGAGGGAAGTACTACGCAGTCTGCGGCGGCAATGTAAGGTCTTACATCACGGGTAGTGCCCAGATATTCAACAGTTCCCTTACTGATCCATGAATCGATGACGGACAAGGGTATACCCCTGCGGTGTTCCGGATCTTTCGCCCCCAGGATCTGAAAGCGTGCATTCACACCTCGTTCCTTGAGCTTCTCAATGGCATCCACGAATTCCATAATTCCTTTGTCGGTAATAAGCCGCGAAATCAGGAGAAAAGTGAATTGTGAATTTCTGGTGTATGGAGATGGTGTGAAGTATTGGAGATCGATGCCTGATCCTGGCAATAAAGCAGCGGTTTGTTTTGGAACAAGGCCCTTCGAAATGAAAAGATCCCTGTCGTCCGGATTCTGAAAAAAAACCTGCTTGGGATACCGGAATGTCCACTTATAAAGGGCTTTTGCTATTTCGGACACAAATCCCTTTTTAAGGAATACGGTGCCGAGCCCACACACATTGTTAATGACCGGGATGCCCAGCATAGAGGCGGCCAATGAGCCGTACACGTTGGGTTTGATCGTGTAATGTAAGATTACATCAGGCCTTACCTTCCGGTAGATGGACCACAACTCCGCGACGAGGGCAACATCTTTGAACGGATTGATGCCTCGGCTGTCCATAGTAATCGTATGGTGTACGCAGCCGGCCTCAGTAAGAAAGTGGGTAAAGTCATCGTGAGGAGCAATGGTATGCACCTCATGCCCCTTCCCGAGAAGGTGCTTTACGAAATTCATCCGGAAATTGTAGATATTCCAGGAAGTGTTGAGTACGATTGCAACTTTCATTTAAGCCAAAAAAAGACGTGTGTAGAGGGTATCTCCGTCAGGTGATGAAATAAATCCATCAAAGGTAAAAAAAAGTAACCTCGCCAGAAACGGCAGGCACCCTGTATAGCCTAAGTTTGCGGCCGAATGGGAAGCAAGGAACAAACAAGCGGTATTGCAAAAGCTGTGCTGGTGGCGGTAACCCCGTCAGGGACCAGGGAGGAGTTGGTCACAGAGCACCTGGACGAACTGGCCTTCCTTGCGGAAACCGCAGGAATCAGGGCCATAAGGAGATTTATTCAGCATTTGGCCCACCCTGACGTTCGTAGCCATGTCGGGAAAGGAAAGTTGGAAGAGATCAGGAATTTCGTACACAAGGAAAAAGTCACCAATGTAATTTTTGACGACGATTTGAGCCCCAGCCAGCTCAGAAATCTTGAAAAGGAATTCAATGGTGGCGAAAAGGAGTATCAAGTCCGAATCTATGACCGAAGTCTCCTGATCCTGGACATTTTTGTCATGCGGGCACAGACTGCACAAGCCAGAACCCAGGTGGAACTGGCTATGAATCAGTACCTGCTTCCACGACTCACCAGGATGTGGACGCACCTGGAGAGGCAGCGTGGAGGGACGGGAGCAAGGGGTGGAGCAGGAGAAAAGGAGATTGAAACGGACCGGAGGAATATCCGCTACCGCATCACGCTTCTGAAAGATGAATTGGAAAAGATTGAGAAGCAGCGCGCCACACAGCGGAAGTCAAGGCATTCTGTGGTCAGGGTTGCACTCGTCGGCTACACCAACGTGGGTAAATCTACGCTGATGAACCTTCTCGCCAAGTCTGAGGTGAAAGCAGAAAACAAACTCTTCGCCACCGTTGACGCCACGGTAAGGAAAGTGGTGATCGATCAGTTACCGTTTCTGCTTTCCGATACGGTTGGTTTCATCCGAAAACTGCCGCATCATTTGATTGAGTCATTCAAATCCACCCTTGATGAAGTCAGGGAAGCGGACCTTCTGCTCCACGTGGTGGACATGGCACATCCCTTCCACGATAACCAGATTGAGGTTGTGACAAAGACTTTATCGGAAATCGGCGCAGGAAATATTCCAGTAGTATTGGTGCTCAATAAAATTGATCTTCTTCCCGAACAGCCGGACTTTGAAAAAGTCAAAGGCCACTACCGGCAGATGGGCTTTGATCGTATGGTCTTCATCTCTGCGACCAGCAGGCAGAATATCGCCGAGTTGCGGCAGGTAATGTACGATGCGGTGAAGACGGAACATTTGAAGATATACCCGAATCATTTGTTGATTTGATGGTTTGTTGATTTATCGATTTGCCGTTATCGATTCATGATCTGCTCATTGTTTGATTGTTGTCAATTCTGACTCGTTACAACAAATCAACAAATCAACAATTCGACAGGTAAACAAATGATCACGGTGCCAGCCGCTCAATCTTCCAGTTTCCTTCTCCGGCCTGTGTAAATTGGATGCGGTCGTGCATGCGGTTGGGGCGGCCCTGCCAGAATTCGAAGCGCACCGGTTGTACACGGTAGCCGCCCCAGTGGGGGGGCTTGGCGATGACGCCATGGCTGAAGCGCTCCTTATAATAATTGAATGTTTCTTCAAGCCAGGCCTTGCCGGCTACTATCATGCTCTGAGGGGAAGCCCAGGCGCCAATCTTGCTGCCCTCCGGCCGGGAATTGAAATACTCGATGCTTTCCTGCGTGCTGATCTGTTCTGCCAGACCATAAATTCGGACCTGCCGCTCCAGCTCCTTCCAGTGAAACAGCAGGCAGGTGTTGGGGTTGTGCGTGAGTTGCTGGCTTTTTCGGCTGTTGTAGTTGGTGAAGAACACAAACCCGGCATGGTCGAAAGCCTTCAATAGCACCGTGCGGGCATCCGGCATGCCGTCTTCATTCACTGTGGCGAGTGTCATGGCATTGACTTCTTCAATTTCTGAACGTGCCGCCTCATCCCACCAGATTTTGAACTGTGCTACCGGGTCACGGTCTACATCATTTTCATCCAGCGTACGCTTGGCATACTCCTTCCTCATATCGTGCAGAAACTGCGGTTGCATGGGACAAAAGTAATGAAGATCGAAGAATGCTGAGGAAAAGACAGCTGCGGGGACACGAGTCTTTGTCGTATCTTTTCCTTGTCAAACCTGAAGCAGATGAAAATGACCCGAAAGGCAATAACTGTCCTGTTATTTGGCACTGCCCTGTTAACTTCCTGTACGCGGATTGCCGGAACTGAAAACCCAGGTTCGTCTTCAAACACCCAGAGAAGGGAATCCGAAAGGAGCAATCAAGCGGATACTGAACGTAAGATTGATGAGCTGATTGGTCAGATGACCCTGGAGGAAAAGATTGGTCAGATGACACAGTTGAATAACTCCACCATTGTAACGGAGGCGAAGTGGGATGCCGGCACAGATCTGCGCATCACAACCAAAGTGGATACGGCAAAGCTGGGCCAAATGCTCAGAAAGTATCACGTAGGATCCTTTCTCAATGGAATTGCAGAACCGCCGGAAACCTGGTATCAGTTTTACAAAGACCTTCAGGAATATAATATGAAGGTATCCAGGCTTAAAATTCCCATTCTCTATGGGGTGGACCACGTGCACGGCCCCAACTACCTGGCCGGAGGCACAGTCTTTCCGCACGCGCTCAACACGGCAGCAACGTACAATAACCAGTTCCCCAAAGACATGGCACATGTAACTGCAATTGAAACAGCAGACTTGGGGCACCAATGGTTGTTTGCCCCTGTGCTGGACATTGCGCGCACACCGTTGTGGGGCCGCTATTATGAAACTTTAGGTGAGTCTCCCTATGTGTCCAGCACCATGGCTTCCATTTTTATTCAGTCTATACAAAATGAGCCTGACATATCTCCATACAAGATTGGAGCAACTGCCAAGCACTTCCTCGCCTATTCAGATCCCAAGTACGGATGGGACCGTGGGGAGACCGATATCTCGCCCCAGGCGTTATATGAATTTCACGTTCCTTCATTTAAGGCCGCCATTGATGCAGGCATAAAATCCGTGATGATCAACAGCGGCGAACTGAATGGCGAACCGGTGCATTCCTCCTGGCGAATTGTTACGCAACTCCTTCGCGACGAGCTTGGCTTCAAGGGAGTGGCAGTCACCGACTGGGAGGATATCATCCGCATTTACCGTAACCACCGAACCGCCGAGAACGAAAGAGAGGCAACTTACCAGGCCATAATGGCCGGAATAGATATGGCCATGACACCTTACAATACGGACTTTGCAGACCACCTCGCCGCCCTTGTCAGGGAAGGCAGGATCAGCGAAGAAAGGATTGATTTGTCTGTAGCCAGAATCCTGAGAATGAAATTTGAAATCGGACTATTTGATCACCCGTATCCCAGGAATGACAGGTTCGACCGCATTGGTTCTGCAGAGAACCGAGCAAAGGCATTGGAAGCTGCCAGGGAATCCATTGTGCTGATGAAGAATGATGGTCATTTGCTTCCGCTGAACGCCTCAACCCTGAAGAGTTTGGTTGTTGCAGGACCCACCGCCGATTCCAAGAGCGCGCTGGCCGGCGGATGGACCCTTCGCTGGATGACAAGCGACGAGCGCTTGTTTCCGGCGGAAATGTTTACCGTATTTACAGCACTCCAGAAAGAGTTTCCCAGCGCACGGGTATCACTTGCTGTCAGCGCTGCGGATCTTAAATCCAAGGCCCCGGGCGCCGATGCGCTTGTGCTGGCAGTCGGAGAACAGGCATATTCAGAAGGATTTGGCAGCATTCAGGATATTTCACTTCCTGCCGATCAGCAGGAGTTGGTGCGGGCAGCACAATTAACCGGTAAGCCGGTCATTCTGATTATGTTGGGGGGGAGGCCGAGGGTGATCGCGGATATCTTTCCGGGATGCAAAGCCGTACTTTTTGCCGGGCTCCCCGGGTTTGAAGGAGGTCAGGCCATTGTCGAGATTATCAGTGGAAAGGTAAACCCAAGCGGGAAACTGAGTTTCAACTATCCGTCTTCAGTCAACCGTTTGATGCCGCACAACCACAAGATCAGTGAAGTTCTGTTGGCACACGAGTTGCCTAATCCCACGTGCCTGATGCCTTTTGGGACAGGCCTGAGTTATACCACTTTCGAGTACAGCCCCGTTACACTAAGTGATTCCATCATCACAACGGCCACGGGAGAAATTACTGCAACGGTGACGGTGAAGAATACCGGATCAAGGGAGGGCAAAGAAGCGGTCTTGTGGTTCCTGCACGATGAAGTGGCCAGCCTGGCGCGTCCCATCCGTGACCTTAAATACTATGAGAAGAAATCAATTGCCCCCGGAAGTTCAGAAAAATTCTCTTTTGTGATTCATCCAGAACAAAGCCTGTGGTTTCCCGATCATACGGGCAGGCACGTCCTTGAGAATGGTTATTTCACCCTGATGGTTGGAAACCAAAAGACAAGATTCAAGCTAGCCGGAGTGAAAAAGGAGCAACCAGTCAAAAAATAAACAACCCCGAGGATCATTTCGGGGTTGTTGAAAGGTTCTGTTTGAAAGAGACATGGTTCTGGGATAGGAACCCTGACAAAAATTCCCGAACCTGATTCAATTGCTAATAGAAGAACTGCTCTTTCACGATTTTCCCGTTCTTCACTTCATATACGCATACTTCGTCCATCTGCATGCGGCCGCGTCCTTTGAATGTGGCATCGAAGCCCATCGTGCACGCGAAGTGATTACCGGCGGTCACAGGAGGATTGGTGTAGCCACTGTGCATAGCCTCGATGGTTGCCTCCCAGGCTTTGCCTTTTTCGCGAATGGCGTTGAGGCCCTTTACAGATTTCAGTCCTTGTGCGGTAGGCGGTTCTACACTTTCCGCATCGTTGTGAAAGAGTTCGTCGTAGATCTTGTTCCATTCGCCCGCAGTGGCAAGCTGATGGAAACGGTTGGCAACTTCCTGTGTGGTCATAAAAATTGAATTTTGGTTTGAATGGACGAATTTCTCCGGGCAAAGTGACAGCCCTGTGTCAGGAGCCTTCAGATGTTTCGAGATTCTTCGAATGAGGATTATACGTGGACAAAGCATTGACAACCTGACAATTGTCTCGCTACTGTCGTGACGATCCTCATGAAATTTGAGTAATAATGTAGGTAGGTTTATTTACTCAACAGGAAAGCAAATGGCAACCATGACGCTTCCATTCGGCACTGCTTCGGTTTATGAGCGAACCGTTTTGGAGTTATTCCATGAAGCCGGCATTAACGTGAACGGAACTGAAGTTCACGATATCCAGGTACATCATCCTGGTTTCTATCGCCGTGTTTTGGCGCAGGGATCCCTCGGCCTTGGTGAGTCATATATGGATGGCTGGTGGGACTGCCCAAGGCTGGACATATTTTTTACCAGGTTATTGCGCGTAAAGCTGGAACAGCGGGTTACAAACCGAATTGGAATCATGTTGGCGGCACTACAGGCCAGGCTCTTGAATTTCCAACTTCCGGGGCTCGCTCGCAGGAATGTGGCACAGCATTACAATCTTGGTAATGATCTTTTTATCTCGATGCTGGACAAGCGCCTTACTTATACATGCGGTTATTGGAAAAATGCCACGACGTTAGACGAGGCCCAGGATGCCAAGCTCGATCTCACGTGCCGTAAGCTGCATATGAAGGAAGGCATGAAGGTGCTTGATATCGGATGTGGCTGGGGAAGCTTTGCAAAATATGCCACAGAAAAATTTGCAGTCGAGGTAACGGGCATCACACTATCAGAGGAACAATTACAATTGGGTAGAGAATTGTGCGCGGGTTTACCGGTGAAGTTGAAACTCCTCGACTATCGGAGTGTGGAAGGCAAGTTTGACCGCATTGTGTCGTTGGGTATGTTCGAGCATGTAGGCCTTAAGAACTATGCAAGCTACTTTGATATGGTGCACCGATGTCTTAAGGACAATGGCCTTTTTCTGTTGCATACCATTGGCTCGAATCAAGGGAGCGTAACTACAGATCCCTGGTTGGATAAGTATATATTTCCTCACACGCTCACGCCTGGCCTCGATCAGGTAATCAAAGGTGTTCGGGGCCGCTTGCTCCTGGAGGACCTTCACAATTTCGGCGCTGACTACGACAAGACCCTCATGGCGTGGAATCAGAATTTTACCCTGCACTTCGGGGATCTTCGTCATCATTATTCAGAAAGGTTCACGAGGATGTGGCAATATTATTTGCTCTGCTGTGCGGGAATTTTCCGGGCGCGCAAGCAGCAGCTGTGGCAGATGGTTTTCTCTAAGGGAATCTCAGGAGGGTATGTTTCGGTGCGGTAAGGCCCTATTGTCCTGCCAATTAAATCCACAACCAGCATTCAGACTGGCGATTTCACATCGAATTCGGGCAATTTAGTAGAGCATCTCTTTGAGAAAGGGCAGAACTGCTATATTCGCGCCACGAAACCTGCCGGGTTCGGGTATTGTTTGGTCCCGTAGTTCAATGGATAGAATAGAAGTTTCCTAAACTTTTGATACAGGTTCGATTCCTGTCGGGACTACGCTAAAGTAGACCCTGAAGCACGCGCTTCTGGGTCTTTTTTTTAAGAACGGTTTCAAGCGTTGCTTCAGGGTCACTTTAGCGTGGTGAAGTGACCGACGAAGGAGGTCTACTTCACCACTTCTCTGACCAAGAAGGTCTGGAAAACCAGATTTCAATTCCACGATATCATTCATAGAATTGTCTCACGAATCAGCATCATATATGCCGTTGCCTTACTGCGTTTATGTTTTGTTCAGTCAGAAGGACCATCTTCTGTATATCGGATTCACCACCAATCTCGAACAACGCTTGAGGTATCATAATGACGGAAAGGCAAAAAGCACATCTCCGCGTCGTCCGCTCATGCTGATCTTCTGTGAACATTACCTTTTCGAAATGGATGCGCGCAAGCGGGAAATGTATTTTAAAACAACAGCAGGTAAAAAGGCCCTAAAACTTATGCTTCGAAGTACGCTTGCGGAATTAGGCTATAGCGCATTAGTTGAAGTCCAGCCTGTTGGGGAGAACCTTGAATAGGCCTCAACGAATTTGAGGTCACCAAGCTGGGAACGGGAACGCCCGAATATCAATACCATCTGAAAGATCATTTGGGCAATGTCAGGATGACCTTTACCACCAACCCAGGCACCGATCAGACCACAGCTACCTATGAGCCTGTGAACCAGTCACAGGAGCAAAGTCAGTATGTTCGGTACAGCAACACAAAGTTGATCAATGCCAGTATCTTCAACCACACAGCTGCGGGAAGCTATTCCGAACGCCTCAACGGTTCAGCCAACGAGAAATACGGTCTGGCAAAATCCATCAGCGTGATGCCGGGGGATGTTGTCACCGCCGAGGTCTATTCAAAGTACGTTGATGCGAACAGCGCAAACTGGACGCCCGCATTCACCACCCTGATGGGCCAGATTTCAAGCGGTACAGCCGGCGTGGTCATAGACGGGGCCAATTACAGCAGCAGTACCAGCAGCTTCCCGTTTGCGGGACTATTAAGTACCGCCGGAAGTACAGGTGGACCAAAGGCTTATTTGAACTGGATCGTATTCGATAGAAATTACGCAATGATCACGGGCGGTTATCAGCGCCTCAGCGCGGCGCCGAAGGAGAGCGGCAACAACGTCGCCCACGAGAGGTTGTTTTCGCCGAACATTAATATCACTCAGCCGGGATATGTCTATATTTATCTGAGCAACGAAGAGACAACACCAGTGGAAGTTTATTTTGATGATTTTAAGGTGACGCAGACGAAGAGTCCGGTCGTGGCTCAGGATGATTATTATCCGTTTGGGCTAACCTTTAACTCGTACAGCAGAGAGAACTCTGTTCCAAATCAATATCAGTATAACGGAAAAGAGAAACAGGATGAACTGGATCTTGGGTGGCTGGATTACGGCTGGAGAATGTATCAACCTGAACTGGCAAGATGGAATAGAGTTGATGATAAAGCTGATAAATACTATTCCCTTAGCCCGTTTAATTACGTAGCGAACAACCCAATCGTTTTTGTTGACCGACAAGGTCAAGATATCATAGTCATCGGTTCAGGTGGTTATAACAAGAGTGTTGCAAATTCTTTTGTGGAGTATGTAAAAACACCGGAAGTCAATCAATCGAGAAGTCTCCGAGCCTAGTGATGTCCTCAATAAACTGGTTCGATATTCGTACCTTCGGGGCTACCAATTATTTGGCGATCTGGTGAGTTGTTGATTTGGCGATTTGCGTTGGTGAACGCTGGCCTTATCTGGAAGGCTCTTCCCATTCTTAGCGAATTATTTGTTGATTGGATGATTTGCAGTTTCACCGGACCAAGTCCTTCCGGCAGGCGAGTTCCGAACAATGGCTATCTGCTCAAATTCAAAGTTTATCCATATCTAACCGGCAAACATCCTTAACCATCCGGCAAAAGAGCATGTTTATCCGGCAAACATCCTTACACAGTCCTTACGCGAACCTTCCGTTGACCTTACAGGATCCTTACAAGATCCTTACAAGATCCTTATAGACAGCTTACAAGTGTAGTGCACCAGATTGTCTGCTTTCCGGACGTGATCTAAGTTCAGGAAGTGTAGTTGTCTGAACTGTGATTTTCGTATGATTTTTGTGATGATGTGATTTAGTGGTCCATTAATTTTGTCTGGAAAACCAGATTGCTATTGTTTATACGAAGCCTTAGCATTGCCGGCGGATCATCCTGTGGTGTGTATGGCTCTGATAGAAGACAAGCATAAGTATTCGGCCTTAACTGCCAGAATTATTAAATCGGCAATGACAGTCCATAGCACGCTCGGCAATGGAT
>JBDHXU010000013.1:0-51501 GCA_039810905.1 Cyclobacteriaceae bacterium
TTGTATTTCCTTAACCTAAACCTATTAATGGAGATGCAGGAAAGCCCTGGTTCACGCCGGGGCTTTTTTTGTGAGGTGTAGTAACAGTTCTGGCTCTGGTTGCCGTTCATTGTTTGGGCGTGGCTGATCATTTAGCTTTGGGAAGGACAGTTCTTCGATTCAGTTCATAGATCTTAGGTATCAACTCGTAACAATGAATCAAATGTATCCGTAGGATTGATATTCGTTATCTATGGGCAAAACTATGCTATGCTCGCAATCATCCACATTCCCAACCTGAAAACCACTCCGTCATCGGGAGCGAAGCAAGCGATCCCTCCGGTGATTTGTTGCAAAACCTCTTCCTGTCTTTCACGTTTAAATCATGTTCGGGCTACCGAAATAGAAGGAGTCGGATCTGCCCTTGACCTAAAACCCCAAGATCATGGCCAAATTCATTCAATTCGGAGAGAAGGTGGAAGGATATGAAGTTCCGGTGCTGAACGAGCGTGAGATAAGGGCGTCGGCGGGAATCCTTTTCCTTATTGTTTTCATTTCGCTGATGCTTATCCTGTTCAAAGGCAATTTTGTGCCTGCGAAATTCTTTATCTTCTTCTTCCTTGTTGACTTCAGTATAAGGGTTTTCATCAATCCGAACTTTTCGCCCTCCCTCATTCTTGGCAGAATAATCGTCGGTAACCAGCGGCCAGAATATGTAGGGGCGCCACAGAAAAGATTTGCATGGATCATCGGATTTGTGCTCAGTGCACTGATGTTTGTTTTCATGGTCCTTCTCAATACTTACAGTATTGTAACAGGATTGATATGTCTCGTCTGTCTTATTTTTCTGTTTTTTGAATCAGCCTTTGGGATTTGCCTGGGATGTATATTCTACAACCTCATCTATAAGGAGAAGGCCAAATTATGTCCTGGCTATGTCTGTGAGCCCGAAGAGAAACAGAGGATACAGAAAATATCCAGGTCGCAATGGCTACTTGCTGTAGCTTTTATTTCATTTGCCGTGATATCAATTTATTTCCTCAGGGACTCGTTTAGCCCGCGTCCTCAGAACCTCTGGCTGAAATATGGCATCATAAAAGGGCACCCTTCATCCGGGGAGGGTACCGTGAAAGTCAATTAGATCTTCGCGGTTTTCATTCCTTGACTTTCCTGGCCTCTACAGTCATCCCTCTGTCTTTATAGGTAAGTCCGGCAATGGCTCCGGCATCTGAAGTAAACTCAATGGTGACAAAGCTGTCTTTCTTGAAGAACTTCCTGTCAGCGTAGGGATAGATCTTGTTAGCCGGACCTCCACCCGAATAGGATAGTTGACCATTTTCAACGGTCACGTTGAAAGGACCCTCTTCCGTAATGTACTTGCCGGCATAACTTTTCAAAGTTGCTTCATCCACATTGATCATGGCAGGATTGCTGTGTGGTTTTCCAATCATGCTGGCCGCAATCAGCGTGGAGAGCTCCTGTGGGGTTAGACAATTGCAGTTGGCCAGGGCAAGCACCAACACGTTTTCCTGAGGAAGATAGATCCCGTTGGTCAGATAGCCGAAGATGCCGCCACTGTGCTCGATGGTTTTACTCCCTGAGATCTCGTCCAGGCCAAAACCAAATCCGTAGCGTGTGGACTTTCCGTTGTTTAGTAAATAAGCTGTAGTGGCTTTATCCAAAGTCTCTTTCTTCAGTACTTTATTCGACCATAACGCCTGGTTCCACTTGAGGAGGTCATCCACGTTGGACATGAGTGAGCCGGCCGCATAGGGGATTGTGAGACTCAGGTATTCGGCATTTACAAATCCCTTCGTGGCATCGCCCTGGTAGCCTGATGCACGGAAGGGGATAATCTTGCTCTGACTGCCGAAATAAGAACTGCTCATCCCAAGTGGTTTGAAGATATTGTCCTCTATAAACTGGGCGTAGGGGATGCCCGAAATCTTTTCGATAATGACACCAAGCAGGAAATAGCCGGAATTGTTGTAACTCCACTTCTCCCCAGGTGCAAAATCCATGGGCTGGTTCTTGAAGAAATCCAGGAACTCTACAGGCTTGTAGTCCTTGCGCCATACTTTTGAAAAGTCTTCCATGGAAGTATAGCTTTTGATGCCTGAAGTGTGGGTGAGCAGATGCTGAATGGTGATCTTGTGGCCGTGTACAGGGTAGTCGGGTATGAATTTGGTGATATCGTCATCCAGCCCCAACTTTTTCTGTTCGTAGAGCATGAGAATGGCAGCAGCCGTAAACTGTTTGGTGATGGACCCGATTTCAAAGACCATCCCGGAAGTCATGGGCACCTTATGCTCAAGATTAGCCATCCCGAAGGCCTTGCGATAAATTACTTTGTTGTCTTTGACAGCAAGTACAACCATGCCCGGCTGATCCGGCTTGAGCTTGTCGCCAATAATGGCATCGATCTTCTTTTCTTCTGTCTGAGCCAGTGCGGAAGCAGCACAAAACAATGAGATGATAAGCGGGTGAATTAATCGCATAAGTCGACTTTAATGATGTTTAGGCAGTGTAAGATATAACTTAAGTACTTGTAATTGGTGCACCTGTGCGAAACCTGGATTTTACTAGTGCAGAATCCTCCCGGATCCCATTTGTTCCAATGCGATCCCTTTTGTTTCCGGCATGAGACGCCAGACAAACAGGCTTTGCAGCACCATCATGAAGGCGAAGAAACCAAATATGGCTGCGCCCCCGAGCTGATTGGCAAAGAATGGAAAAGTCTGACTGATGATTGCGGCAAAAGTCCAATGGGTGAGTGCACCAAAGGAAGTACCTGAAGCGCGAACGGAATTGGGAAAAATTTCAGAAAGGAAAACCCAAATCACAGATCCCTGTCCGACGGCATGTGCCCCAATAAACAGGAATACAAACCAGACAATCCCCCCCTGTAAATAGCCTGCAAAGGCCAGTGTCATGCAGGTGAGGGAAATGATATACCCGGCCGACCCGATATACATAAGCGTGCGTCTTCCGCTCCGGTCAATAAGGAACCATCCGATTAACGTGAAGGCGAAATTCACCAGACCGATTCCGGCACTGGAAAGAAAGGCGGCACTCTTTTCCATGCCCGCCATGCCAAATACCCTCGGCGCAAAGTAGATGATGGCATTAATACCGCTGAGTTGATTGAAAAAGGCGATAAGAAAGGCGAGAAGCAATGGTCTGCTGAATTTGCCTGAAAATAGTGCCTCTCTACGTACTTCTGTCGCATTACGGATCTCCGTGATGAGGACGTCCGGATCAGCGCCGCTTTTTTGAAAAATCCGGCGTGCTTCCCCTTCTTCATTCCGGTAGAGGAGCAGCCAGCGTGGACTCTCAGGAGTGAAAAGCATCATCACCGAGAAAAGAAGAGAAGGCACGGCAATAAGTCCCAGCATGTAGCGCCAATCGTTGTCTCCGCCAACGCCCTGAAGCAGGTAATTGAAGAGATAGGCAAGCAGGATGCCTACCACCACATTCAGCTGAAAGGCAATGCCCATTTTGCCGCGGTGTTCGGGCGGAGCGATCTCAGAGATATAGACAGGCGCCACCACAGATGAAGCACCGATACACAGGCCTCCGATAAAACGGAATACCATGAATACATAAACGTCTTGTGCAACAGCGCTCCCGATAGCCGATACGAAAAACAGAATGCCGATCGCGATAAGTGTTTTCTTGCGCCCAAATCGGTTGGCGGGAATGCCTCCGGTGCCTGCGCCGAGGATCGTTCCATAAAGGGCGGTGGCAATTGCGGTGCCGTGCAACCAGTCGCTTAGCTGCCACAGTTGTTGGATACGCTGCTCAGCTCCGGAAATATTGGCGACGTCCATACCAAAAAGAAGCCCGCCCAGGGCAACCGTAATGGACCAGAGTATCAGGTTTGGGTTCATAGGTTCGCCTTGAAGTTGTATACAAAGAATGACATTGACAAGTAGAGTTTGCGGCTCACAGAATACTGAGATGCTACAATCCAGTCATCTTTTCTGCCTGCTCTGTATATCGCGCACCCGTGATGGTGAGGGCTGATGCAGCAGACTCGATCTCGTGCAAGTCTTCTCCGGACAACCGGATGGAAGCCGCGCCGATATTTTCCACCAGGCGGTGGAGTTTTGTGGTTCCTGGAATAGGAACAATCCAGGGCTTTTTTGCGATGATCCACGCCAATGCAATCTGTGCAGGTGTGGCGTGCCTTGCATCGGCCTGTTCCTTAAGTACTGCTATAAGATTTTGATTGGCCTTAAGGGCCTCCCGGGTAAAGCGTGGAATTGTATTTCTGAAATCGGCCGCATCAAGTTGGATGTTTTCATCAATCTTGCCCGTAAGGAAACCCCGACCGAGCGGGCTAAAAGGTACCAGCCCGATGCCCAACTCTTCGAGTAACGGAACAATTTCCTTTTCGGGATTTCTTGTCCATAGAGAGTACTCATTTTGCAGCGCTGCAACGGGCTGAACTTTGTGGGCCTTCCTGATGGTCTGAGCGCCGGCTTCAGAGAGACCAAAGTGCTTCACTTTTCCTTCGCTGATCAGATCTCTGACCGTCCCTGCAACATCTTCAATCGGCACTGTGGGGTCAACCCGATGCTGATAAAATAGATCGATCCTGTCGGTATTCAGCCGTCGGAGGGAAGCCTCAGCCACTTCCCGTATGTGTTCAGGGCGACTGTCAACGCCGACGATTTTTCCACCGTCAAGTTTGAAACCGAATTTTGTGGCAATTACTACTCTGTCCCGAAAAGGCTTCAGTCCCTCGCCCACAAGCACCTCATTGGTGAATGGACCATAGGCTTCAGCTGTATCAAAGAAAGTGACACCGCGCTCCACCGCCTCGTGAAGAAGCCTGATCATTTCATTCCTGTCTGGTAGTGGGTAGTAGCCATGGCTCATTCCCATACAACCTAATCCAATTGCCGACAGCTCAAGGCCGCTCTTTCCCAATCTGCGCTTTTCCAAATCCTGAATCTTTTTGCGGCAAGATAAGCATAATGAAATCTGTCACTCGTGAAACAGACTTACAAGAGAGAAATACCTTATCTTTCATTACAACCTTACCTTCCGCCCATGATTCAAAACCTACAGGCCACCTTCCTTGTTCTGATTTTTTTTCTCTCCGGATGCATAACCAAGGAAACATCCCGAACTCCGGAAGCTTGGGTAGACCAGACTATTGCAGGGCTCTCTCTTGAAAAGAAAGTAGCCCAACTGGTCTGCACAGAGATCTCTGGAAACTACATCGCGGAAGATGATCCGAAACTACAATCCTGGATTGCGCTCGCAAGGGATCATGGGATCGGCGGCTTTGTTGTATATGGTGGTACACCTCACTCCATGGCCATTTTGCTGAATCGTCTGCAACGTGAAGCAGACATCCCCATCCTTATATCCACCGACTTCGAAGGAGGTCCGGGGCAGCAGGTCGGCGGTGCGAGTGAGTTCCCGGCCAACATGGCGTTTGCTGCCACCGGTGATGAAGACCTCATGTACAGGGCGGCAAAGATCATGGCAGAGGAGGGACGGGCAATGGGTATACACCTTTCCTACACTCCGGTGGCAGACATATCGTTGTCGCCTAACAACCCACAGGAAAGCGGCCGATCATTCGGTGGAAATATCCCTTTGCTGGGTAAAATGATTGCTGCCTATGTGCGTGGCTATCATGAGATGGGGATGCTGACCACTGCCAAACATTTTCCGGGAAGAGGAGACATGAAAGGAGGTCCGGTCTATCCGTCATTCACGAAGATCGACAAGGACAGTATGGCCATTGACTCACTTGAGTTCAGAGCCTTCAGGCTGGCCGTCGATGCCGGTGTCGACTTTATGATGACAGAACACATTGCTGTGCCGGGCGTCACCGGCAATGATATGACCGCCAGCGTGGAACCCAAACTCGCTCGCGATGTAGTTCGCGGTAAACTCGGGTTCAAAGGCATTCTCACTTCTGACGATCTGTGGTACGATCACGTGATTGAGCGATTCGGCAAGGAGGATGTGGCGGTGAAAGCCATGCTGGCCGGGCATGATATTGTACTTAAACCTAAGGATCCGGTAGCTACCATAACAGCCATTGCGGCAGCTGTAAGAGAGGGTCGTCTTCCGGAAGCTCATGTTGATCAGGCTTTGCGGAAGTTATTGTTGTATAAAGCCAGGCTGGGACTTCATGAGAACCGCTTTGTAAGGGTGGATAGTGTGACCAGTCATGTTGGTACGGTTCAACACCGTCAGGTGATCCAGGAGGTGGCTGACCGCTCCCTGACGAAGTTGATCAACAATGGTGGTCTTCCTGTGAAGCAATTCAATCCCGCGAAGTCAGTACATATACTGATTCAGAAGGACGAGGAATATCCCAACGGAAGGGTGTTGTTGAAGGAAATGGCGGCAGCTTTCCCTGGATTAAAACAATTTACCCTGAGGCCGCAACAATCGGATGTGTGGAGGAATGAGGTGAGGCAAGCAGCAGTGTCGGCCGACAAGGTCATTATTTCCTTCATGGTGCAGCGCGACCGGCATGGAGATCCGGCGCCATTGAGGAAGGATGATATTTCTTTACTGCAGGAGATCATATTGAAAAAGCCTGGCAACGTGGTAGCCATGAGCTTTGGCAACCCGCATCTCTCAAGGCATCTGAAAGGAATTGGAGTCCTGGTGGTTGGCTACGGCGAAGGAGGTTTTTATGGCAATCAGATAGCCTATATCAACACCTGGATCAGATTTCTGAAGGGAGAGGTAGAAGCGATCGGGAGGTTGCCGGTAAGGCTGTAGATGTGTTTCCGGTTCCTGGTTTCTAGTTTCTCGTTTCTGGCCAGCCGAAAAGAAAGAGTCTTGAAATGCTCGGTCACTCATTGCAAGTCTCACCGATTTTTGAGATTACAATTTCTTCACCCTCATATTTCTATACCTGACTACCTCACCATGGCCTAAGAACCCAAGATGGCCCGATGTCCGCTTAAGGCCGGGGTGCTGCTTGTGATCAATTGTTCCATTTCTGGAAGCTTCTCTGATGTCACCATCCAGAATTATGGTACCATTGAGAATCACCTTAACCCGTGAACCCCTCACAATTATTTCTTCCTTGTTCCACTCGCCCGGACCAAGCAGGTAGCCGCGTTTGGCGGGGATCACCCCGTAGACAGATCCGTGATACTGGTAGCGCTCCAGGTTGGCGTACCTCGGATGCTCACTATCCAGTACCTGGATCTCCATTCCGACGTATGCCGCATCACCTTCGAGTGGGGCACGAACCCCAATGCCATTATTGGACCCGGGAGTAAGCTGGAATTCAAAACGGTATTCAAAGTCGGCAAACTCCTCATTTGTGTAAAGGTTGCCTCCCCCAGATGCCTCCGGATTAACCTCTACCACACCTTCCCGTACAACATAACCTTCCTTGTTTCCGGTCCATTGGTCCAGGTTGGTGCCGTCAAAAAGCAAATGGAATCCCTGCTTCTTCTCTGTTTCTGCCAGAGTGTTAGGTGTGCCAGACGGTAGTTCACGCACAAACAGGTTCCTGTAAGCGACCATGGTGCCGTGCGCCTGAAGTTCAATTTGTTCTTTGGGGAAAATGGGGAGGTTGCGGTCCCAGTAATTCTCCATCGTGATATTATCTGTAACAAGCACGCCGTTGAGATACACGGTAACTTTTTCGCCCTTCATGATGATGTGGAAATGATTCCACTCGCCAACCTTGTTGTCAGCTACGACGAGGGGCTTGCCGGGATTCTTTTGGTTGTTGTAAAGACCTCCCGATCCTACCTCGGCTCCTGCATCTGTTCGGCTGGTATCCCAGATCTGTACTTGTGGCGATCCCCTGAGGTAAATGCCGGCGTCTCCCTTGTCCCCAATTTTCCAGTCCACAAGCAGTTCGAAATCGCCGTATTTTTTTATTGTTGCCAGGTTGTCGCCGTGACCGGTGAACATCAGTGTTCCATCTTTAACGACCCAGTCGTTCTTTGCTTTTTCGTTTGCCGCCGCCTGCTCCCGCGCAAGTACATCTGGTTTCATTTTCGATCGGGAAATGGGATTGCCAACCAATCCTTGCCAGCCCGAAAGATCCTTACCATTGAACATGCTCACAAAACCGTAGTCATAGGGCATCTTCCGCAAGAGCCCGTTCACTTTAGTGACAAGGATTGTGCTGTCCTCTCCCCGGATCAACGGAAGCGCCGCTTCGAGGGTCTTGCGCACCACCGGGCCGCGAATGTTTTCATCAGCGAGTGCAAGTCGTGAAACAATCAGCGCCGCCTGCCCGCTTACATCCGGATCGGCCAGTGCCTTGCTGACAAACACAAAACTGTAAAACCCGGGAACGCGTGCTGCCTGGGAGAGAATGTTGCGTTTCTCAAGGGGGTTAGCTACTTTTTCCATCTGATCCTGTAAGTCCAGTAGCTGTTGTACTCCGTTGGGGTTCACAATTGCAGGAACAACAGGATCCGGTAGTTTCGGCAACGCACTGAGTTGCTGATTTACCGTAGACTGGTCCACCAGCAGGTTGAGTTGTGACTGTAGAAGAATCCTGGTGCTTTCAGATTTTGCGTAAGCAATTTCCTTGCTCAGCATTCCTGCCAGTTCCGCCTTTTTTGCTGGCTCGTCGGCTACAGCGTTTACATATGCGTTGAGGGCATAAGCGGACTTTACCTTGAGCGAATCGTCCTGCAGGTATCTAAAGAATTTCTTCCACTCAAGCTTCCCCCAGGCTTGCATGGCGGCCAGCACCGGTGTTACGTCCTGGCTCTTTTGATAGGGGAAGGCCTTGATGGCGTCCGCAACCGGGTCGGCCTTTTGTGCCTGCAAAGCAAGAGTAGCGAGTAAGAGAGGCAACAGAAGGAAAAGGGTAGTTATTTTTCTCATGACTTTTGGCAAAAGGTTGAATCAGATTTTCCATGGACCGCGCATTGGCGGATTGATGAGGGCGTTAGCCTCGGTATCACCCACAAACTCCTGCTTCACCGGATCAAACTTCAGGGGCCGGCCCAATTGCAATGCGATCTTGCCCATATTCACGATTGTGCAAGATCGAAAACCGTTGGTTTCATTGAGTGCAAATGGCGTGCGGTACTTCACGGACTCCAGAAAGTTGGTTAACTGCGGGGCGGGGTCAGGCATCATGGCTACTTTTTCCATCAGGTTCGGGATATCCGATTTGAAACCAGAATAAAGTTTTCCTTTGGGCCCTTCGATGTAGGCTGCTTCCAGGTCTTTGGCTTCACCATCCAGGATGATCTTGCAACCATCTTCATAGGTGAAAGTGATCTTGCGGAAAGTGCGGCAGGCATCCGGGTGCTGTTGCTGTGCGTCCGGTTCCACCAATACTGGACTTGTGTTGTCCTTACCCAGGAAATACTGGATGGGGTCGATGTAATGTTGTCCCATGTCACCAAGCCCGCCACCATCGTAATCCCAGTAACCGCGGAAGGTCTGGTGCACACGGTGAGCGTTATAAGGTTTGAACGGAGCGGGTCCCAGCCAGCGGTCATAGTCAAGTTCGGGAGGAACAGGCTGTGTTTCGAGATTGGTTTTTCCCACCCAGTAAAACTTCCAGTCAAACCCGGTGGTCTTGCTTACCGTGACTGTGAGCGGCCATCCCAGCAGTCCTGATTCCACTAGTTTCTTGATGGGTCGCACCGTTGTGTGCATGCCATAGAAATTATCTTCGAACCTGAACCAGGTGTTGAGCCGGAACATGCGGCCGTACTGCTTCACTGCTTCGACCACTTTCTTTCCTTCACCAATTGTCCGTGTCATAGGCTTTTCGCACCAGATGTCTTTTCCCGCCTTCGCCGCATCAACCGCAATGATGCCATGCCAGTGCGGAGGCGTGGCAATGTGGACGATGTCCACCTCCGGAAGGGCGATAAGTTCACGGTGATCATGGAAGGTTTTGACGCCCCCACCTAGGGAATTTGCAACCTCTGAAAGGTGGTTTTTGTCAACGTCGCAGATGGCCACCACGCGGGTGCCCGCATAGGTGATGTGTCCGCGGCCCATTCCGCCCACGCCGATGATCCCTTTGGTGAGTTGGTCGCTGGGGGCGAGGAATCCACGACCAAGCACATGACGGGGTACGATGGAGATTCCAGCCATGAGTGCAATGGACGATCGGATAAAACCGCGGCGGGTGGTCCTGGGAGCTTTCATATTGACAGAGGAAAGTTTACGATGAGCGGATAATATGCGAATGAACAGGCGGAAGTGCAACAAGGGATAAGTTTAAAGGTCGGGCTGGCTTATATGATGAGGTTCATGAGAACCCCAAACACCTCAAGGGTTTCAAACCATTTGCAGTCACACTTCCGGATTGAGGGAATTCCAGTTCTGGTAGACCGCTGTCCATTGGTTAAACATGATTTTGATCATGAACAGAAGGCAGGAGGCACTGGGTTTTATAGTTTCAGGTTTCTTGTTTGTGGTTAGGTCCCCATTTATTTGACTGCTGAACTCGCCTGGAGCGAAATAATGTTGATTTTTTTGCAGTTTGATAGGTCCTGTTGGGACTTGAAAGACCTGACACTTGAAATCTTATAAAGTAGATCGCTTTTGACTTTACTCATTGCTGTGTTGTTTTCAAATACATCACCTTCCCATTAAATATCGTCATCATGCACTTCATGTCTTTGATCTCACCCACGGGGATTGTGTAAAGGTCCCGATCCCATACTGCAATATCAGCAAGCTTGCCAGGCTCGAGGGATCCGATCTTGTCTTCCATGAACATCTGATGAGCCGCCCAGATGGTGACGGCTTTCAATGCTGACTTCACATCCACACTTTCTTCCCTTCCAAATGGGTCCCCAGCATAAGTTCCAAGTGCAGGCTGCCGTGCAACTGCCGCCCAGATCCCATAGCGGGCGGGAAAAGGTGTCACGGAATAGTCTGACCCGTTGGCCCATATAATTCCTTTCTTCATAAAGGTTGCAAAAGGGTTCAGTATTTTGGTGCGCTCTCCGAAACTGCCGGCATACATATCGCCGATCCACCAGGTAAATGTTGCCGACGGCTCAGGATAGCCGGCATCATACTGTGTTTGCAGTTGCGAAATGACTTCAATAGCATGAGGTGTGGGGATGTTGCAGTGAATGATGCCGTGACGAAGATGTGCCGTGGGTCGAGCCTTCAGGACTTCCGCATAACTGTCGACCACCACATCGATCGTATGATCACCTATGGCATGTGTGCTGATATGAACACCCTTGTCATGAGCCATTCTGATCATTGCTTTCAATGTATCGGGTTGGATATTGGGAAAGCCAAAATTCCCTGCATCCCGTTCTGTTCGGTTCTTATTCCATTCTTCATGAACCCAGGCAGTGCGCGCGCCGCCACTGCCGTCACCAAAGAGTTTGATGCCGCCAGAGATGAGCAGATCATTGCCAATCCTGTACTGAGGTGGGACAGACTGCTGCCATGCGATCGCTTGCTGCATAGAAGTTGTGGACTTTCCGCCCATCCATAATCCAAATACGCGCAACTGCAACCTGGATGAATCCGCAAGGCTTTGATACGCATTCCATTCCATCTGCGACAGACCAGGGTCTTTTACGCCTGTCATTCCTTCCTGCTGCAGATTGTGCGTCATCTGCGTGATACCTCTTTTAATATCACTTACCGTGATAGGAGGCAATTTACTGACGACAAGATCCATGGCACTTTCCTTGAGCACGCCAGTCGGTTTTCCTTTCTTGTCCTTGTCAATGATGCCTTCCGCAGGATCAGGCGTGGAAGGGGTAACCTCTGCGAGGTGAAGTGCCTGGCTATTAGCCACACCGTAGTGCCCTGTTGTGTTCGTAAGCCAAACAGGGTTGGCAGGGGAGACCTCATCCAGGTCCGCCGCTGTTATAAGTCTTTTCTCGTTTAGCTTGCCTTCATCCCATCCTACGCCTCTTATCCATTCACCAGGCTTGACGGTCTTTACTTTAGCGGCAATCAATTGCTTCACGTCGGAAACACTCTTAACTGCAGGATAGCTTAGTTCAATCATGTTGGGTACGCTCCAGGGGGAACTGCTGAGATGAATGTGAGCGTCAAGCAAACCGGGCGTAACGGTGTGCCCTTTAAGATCAATGCGTTGCGTGGACGATGAAGCCAGTGCCTCTATTTCTCCATTCTTACCCACTGCTATTATCTTGTTTCCCTTTATAGCCAAAGCCTCGGCCAGACGATCGGTGCTGTCAACAGTGATTACGTTACCATTGAAGAGTATAATGTCGGCTTGAGTCTTTTCTTTTTTGCCGGTGCAAGAAGACCAAACTAGGATGGCAGGTATAAAGAAGCATTTTACTGGATTCATAATAGTCTTGGAATTTATTTCATTCGGTTGGTGAATCCTGGTTGGACTGCATCCAACGCTCGAGTTTTTCGTGATCTTTCTTCACCGTTCTTGAACCGGCAAACAGAACTAAGGCAAGAGCCAGGCAAACTGCAGGTATGACCATTATTGCAGACTGCAGCCCTTCGGCCTTGAAGGCTTCTGTCATCTCAACGGCTCCAGCAGATTCCATAGCCTGTTTTGCAAAATGGTCGCTGAGGTACCCGGTGATGACAGGTCCGACACTTCCTCCCAGCAAATACATAGCAAAGAAGTACAGCGCCATGGCTGTCCCGCGAAGTGCAGGTTCCACAACGTCGTGTATGGTTGCGTATACACATGAGTAATAGACGTAAATCATCACCGTGCCCAGTCCCAGCAGGGTGACGAACATGGTTGTATTGCCGGGTTCCATCATAATGGAGAAATAGATGAACGGGCCTGACAGGAGCATGGCCACTGCTGCAAGAAGTAACTTTCCGTTCCTTAGCTTTTTTCCCAGGTAATCGCCCATCCAACCACCACCTAATAGTCCGATGATTCCCATGCTGGTGACGATCGACGAAATGGTGGTTGCCTCCTTTAGCGGAAGTTTGTGCACACGCATGAGAAATGCAGGAAGGAAAGCACCGAACGTGTACATATTGAAGTTATGCAGGGCTCCGGAAATAATAATCCAAAGCACCGTGGGAATGCCGAGTACAACGAAGAAGGGAAACCCTGGGCGCCGGCGTGAAGCCACTGCGTGTACTTCTGTTGCACCCCTTTCGGGCTCAACCATAAACAGTGCAAGCACTCCTATCAGCAGGCCAGGTATGGCTGCGAAATAGAAGGCCTCGCGCCAACTGTAGGCTTGCGCGATTATTCCGCTTATCCGGTAGCAGAGAAAAAGGCCAATCGGAAGTCCCAGCATGAAGATGGCCAGTGCCGTAGCCCGGCGGCGCGCAGGAAAGAGATCACCGATGAGTGAATTTGCTGCAGGCGCGCAGCTGGCCTCACCAAAGCCAACACCCAGCCGTGATGCAAATAGCCCCGCATAGTTGCCGGCAATCCCTGAAACGGCTGTGAGCAAACTCCACAGGATTACCCCGATGCTCAGAATATGCTTGCGGCTGTAGCGGTCAGAGAGTCTCCCAAACGGAAGTCCCACAACAGCATACATAAGAATGAATGCCGTGCTCAGCACACCGAGTTGCATGTCGGACAACGACCATTCCTTCCGTATGGGTTCCGCTACTGCTCCAATGATCTGGCGATCGTAAAAGTTCAGTGCGTTGATAAGAAACAGGACAAAGAGAGCATACCAGCTTTGTCGTGCAGTGGGACTAGCCATGTTTTAAAGTTTGTCGCTATTTCGGCCCAAAAATGTACTGCCACCCTTGACCCTGTCGCATCACCAGTGTTGCAATTCCGGCTTTTACTGTATGGCATCCGGCAACCAGTTGTTCCTTAGTGACGCCTGCTCCAGCCATAGAGTTCTCGCACGCTTCAAATACAACTCCATTGCCTATTAATTTTTGAATATCTGCAGCAACTATACTTGAACGGTTCACGAGTGTGAACAGTCCTGTGCCATAACATACCACATGAACCTGAGCGTCAGGCAAAGCTATTTTTAGATTGGCCAGCTGCCGCACCATCCACCTCTGGTTTGTTGAGTCACTTTGATTGATGGCCATGACCACCCTGTATTGCGGCAAATCTTGTCCAGGACTGGAAGATGCGATGAACAGAAACAAACCAATTATTCTCAGGTTTTTTATGCTCGTCTTCATGGGCAACGGTTTGGCGGTCTTTTTGTGCCTACTTTCTCAGATAAGCATCCGATCCGTCGATCCAGTCTTTTCTTGGAGGGGAAAAAGTATCGGTTGCCACTACGTGTCCGATCATGAGTGCTTTGTGGAGACGATTGCCTTTGATGACGTAAGACTCTCCGGGTTTGAGGTCAAGGTATTTTGTCTCATCATTATCAAACCAGAATCGGATGGTGCCTTCAAACACTTCTGAAATTTGTTCGTTTTCATGCTGATGCCACGGCACGAGAAAGCCGTCTTCAAAAGTGAGTTTCGCAATCATGACCTTGTCGCCGTAGATGAACTTGCGTGTCATCTGCGGATTGACTTGTTCGGCGGGGATGGACTTCCAGTGATGGTGCATAACAATTGGTTTCTGGTTTCTTGTTGGCACTATGAATCTGCAGATTTATTTGAATATATCCTTATCCCAGCCCCTGAAATCATAATACTTGCCTTTCGGTTCGCCCGTCCACCCATTGATCCCCTTGCGTGGAAGAATGATTCCATGGATGTAAATGATGGGCAGCACGGACAACCCCAGCAGCCCAAAAGCATATGCCCTTCCTGCATAGGAAGAGACAACTGTAATAATGACCAGTGTCACTGCATACTTGGCCACCTTACGCCATTTTGGAGTTCTTTCTTCGAAGTGACCAAAGTAGATATTGCCCAAAAGAAAGAAGATGGTTACAACCGAAACTTCGAACCAGAGTGTTTGCGTGGACCACATGGTGAAAAGTTTAGAGTGAACAATTGCGGAAAATCTGAGTCATTAAGTATTATCTGCCTAACACACCAGGCACAACAGGGAGGCTCTCATTCCCGGATTCATTTACGGATTGCACCGCGAAAAAGTAGTTATCCTTAGAATATGGAAGTGTATACTTAAGCTCTTTGGTGAAGATTTTTCTCTGCCAGGTAGCGCTTGTGGTTTCACGAAGAAGAACATAATACCCCATAACCTGTCCACTTTTTGGAGCCTTCCACTGTAGCGAGGTAGAATTGGTCAGATTCCGGATATCTAGTTTTACTTCCTCAGGTATACCGGGCGCTTTGGCGAGATTGGCAAGATTGGCGAGGTTCATAGCAGTATTCTTGCGGAGGTATTCAAAGTCCATAAATTCAGGCAGATCGCCGTATTTGATACCGTTCTCCTGACGCACGTCCTGGTGTTGGTGGTTGAAGTTTTCATTCATCTCGGTAAATCGCACAGCCGCATAATCGTTATCGACATAGGGGGTATGGTCTCCGCCACGCAGGAATCGGTCATTGCGGTAGATCATAACAACCTGCAGATTATCGACGTAGCGTTCTCCGACCTCTTTGGTGTATCTGGCCAACTGTCTGGACTTGCCGTCATTTTCCAGGCCGAACTGGCGGATGGTCTTCGCTCTCTTTTCTGTCTCAAAAGAGGGAAGGCCTTCGCTGAAAACCCGGATTCGGGTATTATCAATAATGTTGGTTTCGTTGGAATGATTACTTCCCATGATGTCATTGTTAAGCACGGCATCGATGTTCCAGTTCTCTTTCCGTGCTTTTGATGCCATGAAATTGGCGCCGAGCAGGCCCTCCTCTTCTCCACTCACGGTCACGAAAATGATTGTTGCGGGAAAGTTGTGGCCTGACAGGATGCGGGCACATTCAATAACTGCCGCACACCCACTGGCATCATCATTGGCGCCAGGTGCGTCATTGGTGCGGTCGCCGACATTGGTCCGCCTGCTGTCAAGGTGGCCGCTGATGATATAAATGCGATTATCATTGGGATCAGCGCCTTTAAGAACAGCCACCGCATTACCGAGGAGTGTCCTGGTATCAATGCGCCGGCCATCCGGCTTGAGGGTAGTCGTATCCAGAAAGGCGGTCATTCTTCCATTGGAATTTTTTGCAAACTGTTTGAATTTCCTCACCACCCAGCTACGGGCTGCACCGATTCCCCGTTTCGGGTCAGTAATACTGCTTTGTGTGTTGCGCGTGCCGAAACCCACCATCGTGTTGATGTAGGATTGCAGCGAATCGGCAGAAACCTCCCTCACCATTTTCTCGATCTCGGGATCCCGGACGATAGTGGTCTGGGAGAGTGAGAGCAGAGGGACGAAAAGCAGAAAAATGACAGTATACTTCATGGACTGGTTTTGATGGTGAGTATAAATATAGCACCATGCAGTGAAGACACCCTGAAAATAAAAACAGGATGCTGCATAACATCCTGTTTTGTATTAAAAGTGGAATAATTTCTAAGCCTTCATCTTGGAGAAGTCAAAGCTGGTCTCCAGGAACTTCGTAGTGAATTTCCCGCTCCTGAACGTATCATTATCCATCAGTGCGAGGTGGAAAGGAATCGTGGTTTTGATTCCCTCAATTACAAACTCGCTCAAGGCGCGTTTCATGCGGGTGATGACCTCGTCGCGGCTTTGACCTGTGCAAATAAGCTTTGCAATCATGGAGTCATAGTTCGGCGGGATGGTGTAACCTGCATACACGTGGCTGTCCACGCGAACGCCATGACCGCCGGGCAGATGAAGATTGAGAATCTTGCCAGGTGATGGACGGAAGCCATTCATCGGATCTTCCGCGTTGATCCGGCACTCCATGGCAAACAGATTCGGGAAGTAGTTCCTTCCTGAAATAGGCACTCCCGCAGCAACCTTGATTTGTTCCTTGATGAGATCGTAATCGGTAACTTCTTCTGTGATGGGATGCTCCACCTGGATACGGGTGTTCATCTCCATGAAGTAGAAGTCGCCATGCTTGTCGACGAGAAACTCGATCGTTCCCACACCTTCATAGTTGATGGCTTTGGCGCCCTTGATGGCCGCCTCGCCCATACGCTCGCGCAATTCCTGGCTTACGATCGGGGAGGGTGTCTCTTCCACGAGCTTCTGGTGGCGGCGCTGGATGGAACAGTCGCGCTCTGAGAGGTGACACGCTTTGCCATACTGGTCACCAACCAACTGGATCTCGATATGGCGGGGCTCTTCAACAAACTTTTCCAGGTAGAGTCCATCGTTACCAAATGCTGCACCTGCCTCGCGTTTGGCGTCATCCCATGCTTTTTTGAATTCAGACTCGTCATTGATGATGCGCATACCCTTTCCACCGCCACCGGCTGTCGCCTTAACGATAACAGGATACTTGATCTCTTTCGCAATGCGCATACCCTCTTCCATTGAGCTCAGCAGTCCGTCAGAGCCAGGAATGACTGGTACGCCAGCCTTCCTCATGGTGTCTTTGGCGGTAGACTTGTCGCCCATGGCGTCAATCATGGGAGGCGTTGGGCCGATGAATTTGATTCCATATTCCTGGCAAACAGCCGAGAACTCAGCCCGTTCGGACAGGAAGCCGTAGCCGGGATGAATGGCATCGGCCCCCGTGATCTCGGCTGCAGAGATAATGCGCGGAATATTGAGATACGACTCTTTGCTGGGTGGTGCGCCTATACAGACCGCCTCATCCGCAAAACGCACGTGAAGACTTTCGCGGTCGGCAGTCGAGTAAACAGCAACCGTCTTGATATCCATTTCCTTGCAAGTACGGATCACGCGCAAAGCAATTTCACCACGATTGGCAATTAATATCTTCTTGAACATTAGTTGTTATGTCTGGTCACAAAATAGAACTGCGGAGAAGGATTAGTCCGGCTCCACCACGAAGAGCACCTGGTCGTACTCTACCGGGCTGGAATTTTCAACCATGGCTTTAACGACCGTTCCTGAAACTTCCGACTCGATTTCATTGAAGAGCTTCATCGCCTCGATGATGCAGACTGTTTGACCTTTCGTCACCTTGTCACCCACTGAAATGAAAGGAGGGGAGTCAGGATTGGCTGAACGATAGAATGTTCCGATCATCGGAGACTTGATGTCCAGGGTCTTTTTGCCTGCCGCTGCTGGCTTTTCCTGTTTGGGGGCTGCCGGAGTTGCGGGCGCTGGAGCTGCCACAGGCATGTGCGCAGCAGGCATCGGCGCGGCCACCGGAATGACGGGAGCAGCGGATGACTTGAGTACTTTCTGGTCTGGTTCACGCTTGACGTGCAGTTTCAGTTCCTTGGTCTCGATGTTGACTTCATTGAGTCCGGATTGGGAGATGAAGTCAATGAGGTCCCTGATTTCAGTTGTTTTCATTTCTGAATAATTGGGTTTAGGTCCTTCTGATTGAGCAGGGGTGGATTTCTTTTCCTTGTCTTTATCCTTCTTTGGCATACTTGGATTATTTCACGCGTTCAATATAATCGCCGGTATGGGCGTCGATTTTTACGTTGTCACCGGTATTAATGAAAAGCGGCACGCGAATCTCTGCGCCGGTTTCAATGGTGGCCGGCTTGAGTGTGCGGGTAGCTGTGTCACCCTGGATACCAGGCTCGGTGTAAGTAACATTGACTACAACATGCTGCGGAGCTTCAGCGGTGATGGGGTTCGCGCCATTCTCGAATGCGATGAGCAGAATAACACCTTCCTTGATGTAATTAACTGAGTCGCCAAGAAGTGCCTTGTCAAGATAGATTTGTTCGAACGTATCCTGATCCATGCACACAAGGCTTGCGCCATCGGCATAGAGATATTGATATTCTTTGGTCTCCACACGGAGAAGATCCACGGAGTCACCAGGACGAAAACGGTTTTCCGCAATTTTTCCATTCCGGATATTTCTCATTTTAACCTGATAGAAGGCACGAAGATTACCGGGGGTACGGTGCTGCAATTCTTCTATCTGCATGACTTCGCCGTTGTAACGAATGTAGTTTCCTTTGCTGAGATCGGAGATAGTAGCCATAAAAAGGTCTTGAATTTACAAATCAATTAAGTATTTACAATTTGGATTTTGACGGTCTTAACGGGGGTTGTATGCCCATTTAACATATACAGCGCCCCAGGTGAACCCGCCGCCGAAAGCAGCAAGGATGAGGTTATCGCCTTTCTTCAACTGTTTTTCATAATCCCACAGGAGCAGTGGAATGGTGCCAGCGGTGGTGTTGCCATAGCGTGCAATGTTCATCATCACCTTTTCTTCTCCGATGCCGACACGGCTGGCAGTGGCATCGATGATGCGCTTGTTGGCCTGGTGAGGAACGAGCCAGGTGATATCTGCAGCAGTAAGATGGTTGCGCTCTGCAACCTGTGCGGCTACATCGGCCATGTTGGTCACGGCGAATTTGAACACAGCGCTTCCTTCCTGGTACACGTAATGCAGCCTTCTGTCAACGGTCTCATGAGAAGCGGGCATCCTGCTGCCGCCGGCTTTCATGTGGAGGTAGGTCTCGCCGGCACCATCACTCTTCAGGATGGCATCCATCACACCCACTTCTTCGTGGGTTGGTTCGAGCAGCACACAGCCAGCGCCGTCGCCGAAGATGATGCAGGTGGTGCGATCGGTGTAGTCCAGGATCGCGGACATCTTGTCGCCACCGATCACGACTACCTTCTTGTACATGCCCGACTGGATGAAGCTGGCTCCTGTGGTCAGCGCATAAATGAATCCTGAACACGCTGCGCCCATGTCAAAGCTGAACGCATTGGTTGCTCCCACGGCAGTGGCCACAATATTGGCCGTTGCAGGGAAGGTCATGTCGGCAGTAACCGTGGCAAAAATAACGCAGTCGATTTCCTTCGGATCTATACCTGTCTTCCTGAGCATGTCCTTCATCGCCTCAATACCCAGGACAGACACCCCCTGGTTTTCGCCCTTTAGGATTCTTCTTTCCTTGATGCCGGTACGGCTGGTGATCCATTCATCATTGGTGTCCACCATCGTTTCGAGCTCCTTGTTGGTCAGGATGTAGTCTGGAACATATCCACCAACACCTGTTATAGCTGCCCGGATTTTCTTGGTCATTGTATTCAGTCAATCATTATAAAAAAACGAAGCCCGGAGGATTCCCACCGGGCATAGGCCGTAATTATGCGACGTGCCAAACCTTAAGGGCGGCATGCTGGTCGTTCTGGTACGGCGTATAGGAAGAAATCATACTCGCTTTTACGCCAGTATTTCTTTCTCCATTACAACGTTTCCTTTGTAGTAAAGCTTCCCTTCGTGCCAGAAGGCGCGGTGGGGCAGATGATGCTCACCCGTCGTGGGATCAACAGCAAATTGCTTGGGCGTTGCCTTGTAGTGGGTTCTCCTTTTATCCCTGCGGGTCTTCGAGGTTTTTCGTTTCGGATTAGGCATAGTAGTTCTATTTTAACTTTTTCAATTTTTCCCAACGTGGATCGGTCTTGTCCTCATCTTCCTGTTCATTGTCTGCGGCTCCGGAGGTATAGACCATTTCGGATTCCGCGTCTTCAAGACCGTTCTGCATGAACCGGGGATGAAGCTTCTTCATCGGAACATTCACGGCAATGAGCTCGTAAATGAATTGGCCCAGGTCCAGGCTTTCCTGCTCGCGGGTGATGATGACTATCTCGTCACTCAACTCCTGCGCTTCAGTGCCATATTTGAAAACGATGTCCTTTTTGATGTCCATCGGGTAAGCAAAAGGATCAAGGCTCCTGTCACAAATCAGGTTGGCTTCGCCATGGATCTGAAACTTAGCCTCGATCATGGTTTCCCGCTTGTTCAGGGTCACCATGACATCGAAATGGCCGCCCGGCAGGATCGTTTGACCATAGTGCTCAAAAAACGCATCATCCACCTTAAAATCGAACTCATGCGCTTTTTGGCTCAGACCAATGATGTTCACTTTGTAGTCCTGCGGCCTCATCCGGTTCCAAATAAGCGCGCAAATTTATTGTATTTTTTGAGATTTACCGCTTTTCGGGGTGAAAAGGCCTTTACAGTATAAATGGCCTCAGAAGCCACTTCCTGACCCTTATGAAATTCCGTAGGACTACGATGTACCCAAAGGATCTATTCCAGGGCTATCGGCTTTAGACCAACCCGGCAAATCCCATGAAGGCCATGGCTAGGATACCGGCCGTGATCAATGCCATGGGTACGCCTTTCATCCACTCCGGGATTTCCTCCGCCAGGGCAAGCTGCTCGCGGATGCTGCTGAAGATGGCGATGGCAAGGGTGAAGCCCACACTGTTACCAATGGCAAACACCACACTCTTCAACAGGTTAAAATCATTTTGAACTACGAGGATGGCAACACCCAGGATGGTGCAGTTGGTGGTGATCAAGGGGAGGTACACGCCAAGGGCTTGATACAACTCCGGACTGATCTTCTTCATGATGATTTCCAC
This sequence comes from Cyclobacteriaceae bacterium, assembly GCA_039810905.1. Taxonomy (GTDB): domain Bacteria; phylum Bacteroidota; class Bacteroidia; order Cytophagales; family Cyclobacteriaceae; genus ELB16-189. The sequence continues at coordinate 21,255 of JBDHXU010000013.1, forward strand.
TACCTGTACGAGGAAAGCAATCACCAGGATGTAAGTGACGGTTTGCAGATAAGCAAGCCCCAACGGCTTCAGCAGGAAGGTGAACACCAGCCAGGTGAAAATGGTCGAGATGGTCATAACGAATATGACCGCCACGCCCATGCCCACGGCAGTGGAAGAAGACTTTGAAACGCCGAGGAACGGACATATGCCCAGGAACTTTGCAAGCACAATGTTGTTGATGAAAACGGTCGAGATAATAATGATGATGTAATCCATAAACTATGATTTCGCACGTTTCTTCAAACCGTTCATGATGGCGATGAGGAAGCCGAGGGTGAGAAAAGCACCCGGAGCGAGTACAAAGACAAGCATGCCATCGCTTTCACTGAATTTCAAACCAAACCAGGCGAGGGAACCGAGCACCTCGCGAATTGATCCCAACAAGAGTAGCGCCAATGTGAATCCCATTCCCATTCCCAGGCCATCGATGGCACTGTCTCCCACACTGTTTCTCGAAGCAAAAGCTTCTGCGCGTCCCAGTACGATGCAATTCACAACGATCAGCGGAATGAACAATCCGAGTTGGGCAAAGAGAGCATGAGTATAGGCTTCCATCAGCAACTGCACGACCGTCACGAACGCTGCGATGATGACAATATACGCAGGTATCCTCACCTTGTCAGGCACAACATTCTTCACCACGGAGATGGCCATGTTGGACATGACCAGCACGAAGGTCGTGGCGAGCCCCATGCCGATGGCATTGGTAGCCGAAGAGGTGACGCCCAAGGTGGGACAACAGCCCAGTAGTAGGGCGAGTACCGGATTCTCGCGGATGAGTCCTTTGAAAAGGTTCTCCTTAATGGTGAGCTTCTTTTCCATGATCTCGGTAGGTTTTATAAGCGCGCAGCACGGCATCAATGAAGGCGCGCGAACTGATAGTTGCACCGGAGATGCCATCAATGGTTCCTCCATCTTTCTTCACTCTGAAATCTGTGGTTCCCGGATTCTTTCCGAGGAACTGACCCAGGAATTTGTCACCCGTCATTTTGGAACCCAGCCCCGGTGTCTCTTTGTGTTCAATAACGACGATGTTCTGAATTATACCCGCAGAGTCCAGTCCCACCATCAGCCAGACATCTCCGCTATAGCCCTTATGCCCAACACTCTTGATGGCTACACCAATAGACTTCCCATTTTTTTGTGCCGGAAAACATTCAAGGCTGTCGGAACCATTGCGAATCCAGAATTTTTCATCAACGGGATTGTTGTCATATCCGGGCATTACAGTGCCGATGGCCGCCAGCTGGGTAGCCAATCTCGCCTGCGCAATCGGTTCCTTCGTCCATGTGTACACATAACCCAGCGCGATGGCAGATACAAAGGTCACCACGAGGAGGGTGAGGGTCATGTTGGTGAAGGTTGATTCGCGGGCCATTGTATTTAGTTGCTGGTTTCTTGTTTCTGGATTACGCCAAATTTCCTTGGCTTTAGATAATTATTGATCAAAGGAACAAAGCCGTTCATGATAAGGATGGCAAACGACACGCCCTCAGGGTAAGATCCAAAGAGCCTGATCAGAACGGTGAGGACTCCGCATCCGATGGCAAACACGATCATTCCCCTGTGTGACACAGGCGAGGTCACATAATCTGTTGCCATGAAAATGGCGCCGAGCATTAAGCCACCGCTCAGGATGTGGAACATCGGATTGGCGAATTTGTAGGGGTGGATGAGCCAGAAGATACCGGTCATGATAAAGACAGTGGCTATCATGGTTATGGGGATGTGCCAGGTGATGATCTTGCGGTATAACATATAACCAAGTCCCACGAGCAGTGCTGCACCTGACATCTCGCCAAGTGATCCACCATGCAGTCCGAAGAGCAAATCCTGTAAAGAAGGCATTTGCTTCATCAACGTGTCGACGGTTTCTCCAGTGCGCAAACCGTCCTTCAGGATTCCCAGCGGAGTTGCACTTGTGGTGCCATCCAGTGTCCATGTAGCCACAGCTTTCGGCCAGCTGGTCATGGCCACGGGGAAGGAGAGGAGCAGAAATACCCTTCCTACCAATGCAGGGTTGAAGGGGTTGTTGCCCAGTCCACCGAAACTCAGCTTGGCAATTCCAATGGCTACAACACTGCCGATAAGAATCATGTACCAGGGCAGATTGCTGGGAACGTTGAATGCAAGGAGCATCCCGGTGATCACAGCACTGCCATCCTGTATGCTGGCTTCACGGTTCAGGAGGTACCGGGTGATGGCATATTCTGCAGCCACACAAAAGCCAACTGCAAGGAGTGTCACATAGACAGCGCCCAACCCGAAATTGTAGATGCTCATAATCCAGGCAGGCAGCATAGCGATGACCACGCCTCTCATGATCTGCGGAATGGTAAGATCCGCATGGATATGGGGAGAGGGCGCAACAACTAGCAATGGCTTGTTCATGACTTCCTGGATTTGGCTTTCGTTTTACCTAACCGGATATAATCAAGAATGGGACGGTTGGCGGGACAGACAAAGGAACATGAGCCGCACTCGATGCAATCAATTACGTGCTCGTGATCGGCCTGTTTGATGTCTCCCGATTTGGCCAGGGCCATCAATAAGTAGGGCTCAAGTCCCATAGGGCATACTTCGACGCATTTGCCGCACCTTACACAACGGTATTCCTGTGCTCTTTTGGCTTCTGCCTCTGGAATCAAAAGAATGCCGGACATTCCTTTCCACACTGGTGATTCCAGATCGCCGATGGCCCTTCCCATCATAGGGCCTCCTGCCACCACCTTGCCTGTTCCTTCGGGCAGACCACCGGCTGCCGCGATGAGCTCCATTACAGGCGTGCCGATCCGTGCCCTGAAATTGGAAGGCTTACTTACGTTCTTTCCTGTGACGGTGACAATTCTCTCAATCAGGGGTTTGTTTTTTTGAACGGCTTCATAGACTGCGAAGGTGGTTCCCACATTGTGAACAATCACGCCTACATCGTAAGGAAGACCGCGGGAAGGCACTTCCCTGCCCAACACAGCCTGGATCAACTGACGTTCACCACCTTGGGGATACTGCACCGCCAATGGCTGCACTTCAATGGTTGGGTCGTCGCGGAGCAACCCTGAAAGCAACGTGACTGCATCATGCTTGTTGTCTTCAATGCCGATGACAGCCCGTTCCACTCCCAGTTCCTTCATCAGGATGCGCACACCGGTAATGACTTCTTTGGGTTTCTCCAGCATCAACCGATGGTCGGAGGTGAGATATGGTTCGCACTCCACACCATTAATCAATAAGGTGTCGATATGCTTTCCTTCCGGCAGTACAACCTTGGCGTGCGACGGAAATGCAGCACCTCCCATGCCCACAATCCCGGAATCTTCGATTCTGGTGATAATGTCTTCGCGCGACATGGTGATCTTCTCAATGTGCGTCTCGCTTCGGTCTATGGTCTCCATCCATTCGTCTTCTTCTGTGCGGATGTGTATAGCCAGATGTTTGAACCCGCTGCTGTCCATCTCTTCCTTGATTTGCCCGATGGTGCCGCTTACCGAAGCGTGAATGTTTGCCGAGAAGGCACCTTCGTGTCTCGCAATCACCTGCCCGACTTTTACTTTGTCTCCCCGCTGAACCACAGCCTTTGCCGGGGCGCCCAGGTGTTGCAGTACCGGTATCTTCACGGACTTGGGTACGGGAAGCGTTACGATTGGAACTGCCGCGGACAATTTTTGATCATCGGGGTGGACGCCTCCTGTACGGAAGGTTTTCAATTCATTATCATGGAGTGTCTTACTCATGAGGGGGTTCCGGTTGGTGGGGGTGGGGGTGGAACTGGAGCAGCTTTTTCGGCTTCGCGTTTCTGGCGTTCACGTTCTTCCCGTTTGCGACGGTGTTCACCTGCCTGCTGAATTTTTTCGGCAGTCATATTGGCTGCCACGATATTGCGTACATCACAAACATCAATACACTCCGCACAAAGCTTGCACTTTTCAGGATCTATGATCGCCAGGTTCCTGTCGATGGTGATGGCCTCATATCGGCATGCCTCTGCGCATTTGGCACAGCCGGAACATGCAATGGCGCAACTCTTTCTTGCCGCACCTGCTTTCTCTTCGTTGAGGCAGGCGACGTAGATGCGCTGGTTCTTCTTGCCTTTGGGCCACAGTTGGATAATATCTTTCGGGCACGCCTTTACACAGGCATTGCATGCTGTACACTTGTCCTCCAGGATAACCGGCAATCCGGAATTAGAATCCATATACATGGCCTCGAAGTCGCACTTGTCTACACAGTCGCCGAGACCAAGACATCCGTAAGCACAGCCGGTATCTCCACTATATAGTTGTGCGGCCACAGCGCAGTTGGGTGACCCGTCATATACATTCGTTTTCTTCCGGTATTCAAAGGAGCCTGAACAGCGAACGATAGCGATATAGGGATCCTTCTCAACAGCTTTCACGCCGAGCACAGAGGCAACATTCTTCATCACATCATTTCCACCTACCGGACAATGCAGGACGGCTAAATCGCCTGCCTTCACCACCGCTTCTGCGAAAGCATGACAGCCGGGAAGTCCGCAACCGCCGCAGTTGCTGCCGGGTAAGACCGATTCTACCCTCCCGATCCGTTCGTCCTCTGTAACATGAAATTTTCTGGATACATAATAAAGCACCACCGCGGCAAAAATGCCGATACCTGCGAGACTTATAATCGTATAGAGTACCACTTCATTCATAAGCACACAGTTCGAGTTGTATCTGACCGGACCAATGCCTTCGGGTCAATCTAAGTGTGATGTAATAAGGAGCAAGCAGGCCAAGAGAAAGAAGGCCGGCCCACAACTCTGGAATTCCCGAAGTCAGGCTGATGACAAGCGAGGATACAATAATGAGAGAGGGTATCCCGTAGAAGAGCAGGATTGCCTTTTGCCCGGTGCGGTCATCAATTTCGACCCACACTCTCTGTCCTATTTCAAAAGAATCACTGGATGCAGGCACCTCTATCGTTCTGGGGTCTACGGTATCCCAGCAAAGGCCACGATGACATACTTTACAGCCATCTGGATCAGCCAGAGTTACTTTCCACTTATCGTCCTTGCGTGCGTTTATCGTACCCAAGTGCCGTTTGGCATCCGGAATCATATACCATGATCGCACTATGAAGATAGCCCTCAACGCCATGGCACGGGATGACCGATCTCATCATATGCCGACTCAATAAATGATTAATGTAGTTGCAAACGAGTGCGCCTGTGGTATTGCTGCCTGGGGCCAATCAACCTTATGGGTTGACTTCAGCTGTCACATGCGCTGTCCTGCTTTTGATTATATCAATGGCAAGGAATATGGCCTGTCGCATGGAGCTTTCGTCCGCCTGGTTTTTCCCTGCGATGGAGTAGGCTGTGCCATGGTCGGGGGAAGTTCTTACTGTTGGAAGGCCTGCAGTAAAGTTCACTCCGTTTTCAAAAGCGATATACTTGAAGGCCACCAGTCCCTGATCGTGATACATGGACAGGATACCGTCGAATTTCTTGTATTGCCCTGATCCGAAGAATCCATCAGCAGGGTAAGGGCCAAAGATGAGTTTGCCTTTGCCTTTAAGGTCATTGATAACAGGACGGATCACCTGCAGTTCTTCGTCGCCGATCAGTCCCTCATCACCGGCGTGCGGGTTAAGCCCCAGCACGGCAATGCGGGGTTTGCCGATCTGAAAATCGTTCTTCAAAGAAAGTTCGAGCAACCTGATCTTTAGTTCCACCCTCTCTTTCGTAATGTACTTGTGCACGTCCCGCAAAGGCACGTGTTCCGTGACCAGTCCTACCTTAAGCTGATCGCCCACCATAACCATGAGACTCTCGGTGGCATCGAAGACCTGAGTAAGATATTCAGTGTGCCCGTGGAAAGGAAAATCTTCACCATAGGTGGTATTCTTGTCAATGGGCGCAGTGACAAATCCGTCAAGGAGCCCTTCTTTGGTTTCCTCCACCACTTTCTTAAGCGCAAGCAACGCCGCAGCCGCTGACTCGCGTGAAGGCTGACCCGGACTGATACGTACCTCATCCTCCCAGCAATTCACCACGTTGACGGTTTTAGGAAAAAATTGACCCTTTGCCTTCACCACACTATAATTAAACTCTTCAAGCCCCATGAGCTTGCGGTAGTACGATAGCACCCTTGATGAACCATAGACGACAGGTGTAATGATATTATGCAACCGGGGATCAGCCAGCGCCTTGATCACGACCTCCGGGCCGATGCCGTTGAGATCGCCGATGGTGATTCCGATGCGGGGCTTATGGGCGGATGGATTGTTGGTCATGGCAAATGAGTGCGCAAGTTAGTAAATGGATTCATTTCGGAATGCAGAATTCTGTGCGTTCCTTTGGTTCCATGCAATGCAATACCATGCCCATTAAACTCGGAACATTGCACTCATCATCGTAGCTTACGGCGTGGTCAGGCCCAAGAAATTTCTCGGTCAGCATTTCCTCAAGGAACCCCGCATTGCAGAAAAAATTGTCGAAGCGCTGGACACAACCGGATCGCATCCCGTGCCCGTACTTGAAATCGGTCCGGGTACAGGGGTTCTCACCAGGCTGCTGCTGGAGAAAAAGGATATAGATCTTCATGTGATAGAGATAGACAGGGAGTCGGTAGCTTACCTGGAGAAGCATTATCCGCAATTACATAACCGCATCCACGAAGGTGATTTTCTTACAATGGACACCAGGGCCATCTTTCCGGGTGCCTTCAAAATAATTGGAAACTTCCCTTACAATATTTCTTCCCAGATCTTCTTTCGGGTGCTGGAGGGTAGGGAAAGGGTCGAAGAAGTCGTATGCATGCTGCAGAAGGAAGTGGCCGACCGCATCTGTGCCTCACATGGCAGCAAAGTGTATGGCATACTGAGTGTCTTGCTCCAGGCATGGTACCACTGTGAGAACCTTTTCAAAGTTTCTCCCGGTGTTTTTAATCCTCCGCCCAAGGTGATGTCAGCCGTCATTAGGTTGAAGCGAAATGAGCGGACAAAACTTGACTGTGATGAGTCACGCTTTCAGTCTATCGTGAAGCAGGCCTTTCAAAAGCGCCGCAAAACCTTGCGCAACGCACTGAAACATCTAAATTTGCCCGGCTCTGTGGACACCCTGGACCTGATGGACAAACGTCCTGAGCAATTAAGTGTGGAAGACTTTATTTCGTTAACCCGGGCTATCGAACAAAGTGAAAACGTTCGTAGAATTTGAATTGACCAAAGAGTTTCGCGACCGCTTTCAGGAAGCCCTGGACCAGCGCGACAGTCAGTTTATTCGCCAAAGCCTGGAGGATGTTAATCCAGCCGATATCACCGCTCTCCTCTACGAATTCAACTCAGAGGAATCCAAGTTCACGCTCGACATCCTGGCACCGGATATACGCGCCCAAATCATCAAGGACCTTGATTCGGAGCCCAGGAAAAACTTCCTTAAGATCTATAGCCCTTCCGAGCTCAGCCCCATCATCAATTTGATGGATTCGGATGATGCGGCGGATATCCTCAACGAGCTGCCTGTCAAAACAAGCGAGGAAGTTCTGGCCGGCCTGGATGCCGAACTCCGCAGCCAGGTAATTGACCTCCTCAGGTATGATGAGAACGTTGCCGGCGGATTGATGGCCAAGGAATTGATCAAGGCCCGCAACAACTGGACGGTCGTGCAATGTGTGGAAGAGATCCGCAAGCAGGCAGAGGCCGTAACCAAGTTTTACACTGTTTTTGTTGTAGATGAGCACGATAAGCTCCTGGGAAAAGTGGCGCTTCAGGATATCGTGATTGCCGATGCACACAAGCTTGTAGCCGATATTTATGAGCCCGATGTTGTATCCGTTGAAACGTATACACCTGACACCGAAGTAGTCGAGATCATGAAGAAGTATGACCTCGAATCTGTGCCTGTGGTAAATGTTACCGGTCAGCTGGTGGGGCGGATTACCATCGATGACATCGTGGATGTGATGACCGAGCAGGCCGAGGAAGACCGTCAGTTGATGTCCGGTATTACGGAAGACGTTGAAGAGGATGATACGATTTGGAAGAATACCCGGGCAAGGTTGCCGTGGCTCCTTATCGGCGTGCTGGGCGGGATGCTGTCAGCCAGGTTCATGGGTTTGTTTGAAGCCGAACTCGCCCAGGTCACAGCCCTGGCGTTCTTTGTTCCACTCATACAGGCAACCGGTGGAAATGTGGGGATTCAGTCTTCGTCACTGATCGTGCAGAGCCTGGCCAGTCCGGGATTTGTACTTGACGGACTTGGTCAGCGCCTTCTGAAAGTATTGTTTGTTGCACTGCTGAATGCTTTCTTCCTTGCCACTATTGTTTTTGGCGCAAACTACATGGTATTCGGCAACTACAATCTCTCCTTGATTGTGTCCGTATCCCTGTTCAGCGTGGTGGTATTTGCATCACTCGTCGGCACCCTTACCCCCCTGATACTGGATCGCTTCGGATTCAATCCTGCCGTTGCCTCCGGTCCCTTCATCACAACCATCAATGATTTGCTGGGGATTACCGTCTATTTCCTGACGGTGAATGTTCTCTTGTGATTTCTATGTAACATCTAGGTAAAACCCTCAGGGCAGTCGACCACTTAAACCGTCACTTTACCTGCTTTTATCCATTCTTGACTGATTTGTCACAGCATGTAAGGTTGGTTACCTATTTTGTATTATTTCGGTTGTATCGAAGCATACATTTGACAGCATGAAGCCAAACATAGGCCGCTGGAGCGAACGAGTGGTAGCCTACTTCCATCATGTGGTGGAACGGCCTATCCTTACTTCCACGTATGTGCTGGCGCTGGTCACCATGGTGGTGGTTTCATTGAGCCTCCCCTATTACCTCAACGACTTCAATTCCTTCTGGTCGCAGATCCTGGGTGAGGCGCACGGGATGATTTTCGACATCGCCGTCATTGGCATCCTCCTGTTCTGGTTGAATCAAAGTGGCGAAATCCGTCAAAGGATCAGAACCTATCGGGATGAAATAGACGATTTCCGGTTGTGGGCTTCGGAAGAGGCTGCCTTCAGAACCGTGGGTAACATCAAACGCCTGAACCGACACAAGATCCACGAGATTAATCTTGTCAACAGCCATCTTCCAAAGACTAACCTAAACTACACGAACCTGAAAGGTTCGAACATGAATTCGGCAAATTTCTCCAACTCCTCATTGATTGAGACAAATCTCCAGAATACCCGGATGAACCAGACCAATTTTGAAAATGCGAACCTGAACCAGGCGAATTTGAAAGGAGCCTATGCCAGCGGTAGTAACTTTAAAGATGCCTTCCTCATCAAAGCTGTTTTCGAAGGTGCCTTTCTTATCAAGGCTAACTTCAGGAACGCCTACCTGATGGAAGCCGATTTGAGGGACAGTTATCTCATGGGGGCAGACTTTGAAGCAGCCAGTCTTTATAAAGCCGACTTCCGGGGGGCAAAAGGACTGAGCATGGAGCAGCTTGCAAAGGCCAAGACCCTCTACCTTGCCAAATTTGACCCTGAATTGCAGGAGGAAGTTAACCGCCTCATACCGGAGCTTGTAGAGGCGTAAGGTGAAAACTGTTGGGAGGAGAGCATGCCTGCATTTATGCCGAACAGGCATTAGCCGGTTTTTTTCATATCTTTGTCAAACCGAACAACGGCTTCCCCTGTGAATGCCGTTGTTTTCTTTTATGCGCCTCCTCAGGGAAGCAGGAATTTTGAACACGATAAGTTATGAGCAAGAAGGTGTCATATTATACCAAAGAGGGTCTGGATAAGCTGAAGGCAGAACTCAATACCCTCAAAACGAAGGGAAGGGCAGATATTGCCCGCCAGATTGCAGAAGCGCGCGACAAAGGTGATCTCAGCGAAAATGCTGAATACGATGCAGCCAAAGATGCTCAGGGTCATCTCGAAGCCAAGATCGCGCAGCTTGAAGAACTGATGTCAAACGCCCGTCTTATCGACGAAAGCAAACTTGATGCTTCCACTGTCTCCATCCTTTCGAAAGTCACGATCAAGAACAAGAAGAACGGGGCTTCAGTCACCTATACGCTCGTATCGGAAGAAGAGGCGGATCTGAAGGCAGGTAAAATTTCCACGAAGTCACCCATTGGAAAAGGACTGTTGGGTAAGAAAAAGGGTGATCTCGCGAAGATCAGCACGCCTGCTGGCGAACTGGAGTTCGAGGTGGTGAGCATAGCGGTCTAAGATGGCTTCCATTTTCACACGGATCATCAACCGGGAGATCCCCGGACAAATTGTCGCCGAGGACGATCGATACATCGCCTTCCTCGACATTATGCCCCTGCAACATGGCCATACCCTGGTGGTGCCTAAACAGGAGATCGACTATATTTTTGATCTGGATGACCAGACACTTTCCGGCCTGCATGTCTTCTCCAAGAAGGTAGCGTCGGCCATAAAGAAGGCGACCGGCTGCAGGCGTATCGGTGTGGCTGTCCTTGGGCTGGAGGTTCCGCACGCGCACATTCATCTTGTGCCCATGAATGCCATGAGCGATGTCAATTTTTCAAATCCCAAGTTGAAGCCTTCTGCACAGGAGTTGTCAGCAATGGCGGAGAAGATCAAACGGTATTTTTAAGATCTCCAATCTTACTTCTACATAAGTCCATGTTCGTCTATGAAGACTGAACTATTCCTCTTAGCTTAGTCATCATGCATAGACGAAACTTTATACAAACTTCTGTTCTTTCCACCATCGGGTCCGTGCTCGGAATACGTCATATGGCTTGGGGACAGAATTCGGGCACTGGCCTCGTATTTGATGCCATGGGCGAGATCAGGACGGTGTATACGCCAGAATTGGTTGAACAAATCCTTGCCAGCGGCACCCGCGCTATTACCATCACACTCACCGATCCAAAGATTACCGGCGACAAAGGCTTTCATCAGCTCATGGAAGACCTGGCCGTCTATGATGAATATTTCCAGGCCAACCCCAAACAGTTCGTCAAAGCTTTCTCAATTGGTGACATTGATCGTGCGGTAAAAGAGAGGAAGCTGGCTGTCTTTTATCTTATTCAGAATGCAGATCCCGTCGAGAAAGACCTGGGCAGGGTAGATACCCTTTACAGCCTTGGCTTGCGCAGCGTTCAACTTACCTATAATGACCAGAACTATGTGGGTCACGGCTGCTATGAGCGCAACGACGGGGGCTTATCCGACTTCGGGATGCAGCTTATTGACAAGCTGAACCGCAAAAATATCTTGGTGGACCTTTCCCATGCCGGTATGAAGACCATGTCGGATGCCATTACTGCTTCCCGTAAGCCCGTCATCATTTCGCATTCCACGTGCAAGACACTGTACAAACATGCGCGTAATACCACCGACGAGAACCTTAAACTTCTCGCCGACAAAGGTGGAGTCATAGGTATGTGCCAGATCCGCATCTTCATGACGCAGAAGAAAACAGATAACCTGGATGTTTACTTCGATCACATCGATCATGCAGTGAAAGTTGCCGGCATCGAACACGTGGCCATCGGCAGCGACCGCGATCACCGGGTAATCCCCGATACAGAGGAAGAGAAGCGAATATTATTTAAGGAGGAGGGAGCCCAATTCACTGCGGACAAGGATTGGCCGCTCTATCTTGAGAAACTCAATGGGCCCCGGCGGATGGAGATCGTGCGCGACGGACTTGTCAAACGAAAATACACCGAGGATCAAATCGGCAAGATTATGGGCGGAAATCTCTACAGACTCTACAAAGAAGTGATCGGCTAACCCCGACGATAAATGTCTGATATATCCTTGAAGCCCGACGATAAATGTCTGGGCTAGACTTGAAGCCCGACGATGAATGTCGGGCTTACCTGAATTCTGAAATCTGAGATTTTACAATTTCCTATACATAATATAGGCACTGGTGAATCCAAGTTGCCGGTGATCAAACGCCTCGGGGATTTCGCCAATAATTTTGAAGCCCAAGGAAGTCCATAGTCTTACAGCAGCGTGATTGCTGGAGATCACAATGTTAAACTGCATGGCCTTGTAACCGAGCCGCCTTGCCTCTTCCAAAGAAAACTCACCCATCTTTTTTCCTATCCCCATTCCTCTGACCCTCGGCGCAGTCATGTAGCCGGCATTGGCAACATGAGAACCGAGGTCGAGCTGATTGTCCTTGATAAAGAATGTGCCTGCTATCTTATTCTCCTGCAGGGCGACGTAGGTGTGCTTATCCGGTGCAAACCAGAAGGCAAGCATTTTTTCTTTCGAGCTGTTCGGGCTGAAGACATAGGTATCACCACCTGCTATGACCTCCGCGATAATGGCCCAAACAGCCTCGTGGTCTTCTGAAGTTGCCTTTCTGATGGAGATCATACCTGGATTCACGGAGGCCGTATCATAATATCTTTCCGCCTCCCGATTTCATAAATGTAATTCCTCCGACTACCACGTCAAAGTTCAGGTTTCGCATTAAATAGTATGCTACTCCCGGATTCTCTTCCTAGCTTGTAGCACCATTACTAAATCTGTCTTTCAATGAAAATCACCCGCCCAACACTCCTGATTGATGAAGCCAAGTGCCGCAACAATATCCGCAGGATGGCAGACCGTGCAGCCAGCAATGGACTGATCTTTCGGCCGCATTTCAAGACACATCAATCGTTGGAAGTCGGGGAGTGGATTCGTGAAGCGGGTGCGGATCAGTGCACTGTATCTTCTGTGCAGATGGCAGGCTATTTTGCAGACGGCGGCTGGAAGGATATTACGGTGGCATTCCCTCTGAATGCGCTGGAAGTGGAAGAGATCAACCGCATAGCTGGGAAAGCACAATTGAATGTTCTAGCTATTGAACCGGAATCACTGCTTCTCTTGTTGAAAGACCTCAGGAATCCCGTAGGTGTATTTATTGAAATCGATGCGGGGTATCACCGCACGGGAGTGGATCCATCCCATTATGGTGAAATTGATGCAATTCTCGCTGTTATTTCATCCAGCAGATTTTTGTCTTTCAAGGGCTTTCTCACCCACGCAGGCCAAAGCTATGCGGCCAGGTCAAAAGAGGCTATCCTGAAAGTGCATGAGGCCGGCAGTACAATTATGCGACAGGTAGGAGAGCACTACCACAAGCAGTTCCCGGATCTGGTTGTCTCCTCCGGCGATACTCCTGCCTGCAGCGTGGCTGAGCACTTTGACGGAATAGACGAAATGCGTCCTGGCAACTTCGTGTTTTACGACATCATGCAGCGCGATATCGGCTCGTGTAGCCCGGAGGATATAGCCGTGGCGATGGCATGTCCGGTTGTGGCAGTACTCAAAGACCGAAGGGAGATCATCGTGCACTGCGGCGGCGTACATCTATCAAAAGATTTTCTCAAGCGTGCAGACGGCAGCCCGACCTTTGGCGACGTGGTTCGCATTGATGACCACGGTTGGGAAACCGTCATTCACGGTTATGCCAAATCCCTGTCGCAGGAACATGGTATTCTATCAGTGGATGATGAACTTCTTAACTCCGCCAAAGTCGGTGATGTGCTGGGGATTCTTCCTGTTCACTCCTGTATGACGGCGGATTGCATGGGGGAGTACTATACACTGGAGGGCAGAAGGATTAGCATGATGCGGAAGGCGGGCGCCCTGGCAGAGTTGCTTTCCTAATCGAAGAAATTGATATCCACGTTCAACGGATATCGCATCAGATACTCCAGAGCGTCCTCAACGGTCATCCCCTCGAAAAGTACCTTATACAAGGTGTCGGTTATTAAGGGTCGTGCCTTGTAGAAATCAGCGCACTTCTTGACAATACGGATGGCATTCACCCCTTCTGCAACTTCCTCCATGTCTGCGAGGATGTCGGGCAGCTTTTCTCCTTTGGCTAAACGATAGCCCACAGTAAAATTCCGGCTCATGGGACTGTTGCAGGTGGTCACCAGGTCGCCAATACCGGCGATGCCGAGAAAGGCTTTGATGTTGCCGCCCAGGATTCTTCCCATGTACACCATTTCCACAGCGCCACGGCTGATGAGCAGCCCTTTGGCATTTTCACCGTAGCCAAGTCCGCTGATCGCGCCTGATGCAATGGCAATGATGTTTTTCAACACGCCTGCAATCTCGACGCCAACGAGGTCATTGTTCTCATACACCTGGAAACGATCGTTGCGGAGTAATCGCTTTCCGGTCTGGATCACTTCCTGGAAGTAGCTGGCCACCACTGTTGCGCCTGGCTGCCGTTGTGCAAGTTCTTTCGCGAGGTTGGGCCCTGCGAGGCAGCCCACGCGCACCACTACGCTTTCCTCGCGTATCACTTCGCTCATCGTCTTCACCTCATTCCGGCTAAGGGTTTTTACAGTTTCTATCGTTTCTCCGGGCGGTAACTTGATGTCGAAACCTTTTGTGCCATGGATGAGAATATGATAAGGATGGAGGAATGGTGAAAGATGCTGCATCATCGCGCGAAAATGCTGCGAAGGGACAATGGGAAAAATGACGTCGCACTGCTCTGCCAGAAACTGCATGTCGCAGGTGGCGGAGACACCCGGCTCCATCATGTAGCCACGGTGTTCGTGACGCTGATTGATGTTTTCAACTGCTCCGGCATCGCGCGCAAAGAGTATCACCTGTTTGTTGCGTGCAATGATATTGGCGATGGCCGTTCCGAAGTTGCCCGCCCCAATGACCCCGATGGGCTTGTCAGATGAGCTTTTCGAGGGCATAACCGGCAAGACGGTTGTGGTAGTAGTACAGGACGTTGAGGTCCTGGGTTATGATGTTCCCTTGTTTGTTCTTCAGCAAAGGTCGTTTGAGGTGGAATATCCCGACGTTCTCCAGTCCCCTGCGGATGACAATGTCTGCCTTTCCCTTTACATGGGTTGCATGGTGTATTTTGCCTTCGTCTGCAAGCCGGTAAATTTCCTTTCGTATTCTCTTGAATACGGTTCTGAATACTTCGTACGGAATCTCCATCTCTTCCTCGGGCAATCGCAGGAATCCAAATAGGTCGAGTGTGGGATACTTGCGCATCATCATCTCAAATGCGACAAAGGCTACGAGATGACTGGCGAAAACCCGGTTGATGCGGTGGTATTCTGTGACAATTTTCTGGGCCAGCATGCGCGTGTACTCATGCTCGCGCTGCTTGTCAATGGTGACTTGCCCATTGGTCATGAAGTACTCCTTCGCTTCAATCACCTTGCCGTTGGCATCGAGACTGTTGCCATCTTCATCCACAAAGTTCCCCATCACATCGAGTCCGGCCCCGATTGAAACGGAAATGCTAGAGCCCTTGGTGAAGAACTTGAGCATGAATTTCAGCAGCTGGAAACTGCCATAGTTGTCCTGTTCAGGGAAATAGCGATCCTGACCTTTGGACTGCAAATAGTCTTCTATGAGATCTGGCGCCTCGAGTACAAAGTGGTAGTTCAGGGTTACTGGCACCACGAATATCTTGCGTGGCTTTTCGTCGCCGGATTCCATGAAGACATTTCTTTGGGCTTCAATAGCCGTACTGAGCAAACCCATCTTCAACTGTTTCTCAATCATGCCGGAGCGCGAACGTGTGCCACCGGGAAAGAACAGGCTGTGCGCACCTTTTTGGAGTGCGAGAGTGGAGTACATCTTCAGTGTCTCGAGGTAAGGAAGGTTCTTCTTTCTCCTGTCCACCTTGTATGCGCCCAAACTGTTCATGAAATAGGCGAAGATGGAAATATTGAAGAGGTTGAGTCCTGCTCCATAAAGGAAGGCCGGCAACCCCAGCGAATGGATGACCCACCCTATAAGAATGCTGTCGAGGTTGCTGAAGTGTGTGGGTACCATAACCACAGTGCCCTGCTTTGCGAGGCTCCGCAGCATCTTGACCTTGCCCACGATATGGATCTTATCCTGCAAGGTGTATTGATTCCGGAAGAAAGCTCCGAACTTTTTGACACGGGCACCATTTAACAACCGCTTGAACCAGAACTTGGTGACTTCTCGTGCAAACTTGTAGCTGCTGGGCTTGAAATCGCCTGCGATCTCCTTTGCATACCGGCTGACAATGGTACGCAACAGTTCTTCCTCTCGTTTGCCTGCTTCTTCAGGGGTCTTGTTGCTTAGCTCGATGAGTTCATTCTTGATGGAGCTCCAGAAACTGGCTTCGTCTTTGGGATCCACGCGCCAGCGATTCCGCTTCATCCGGTTTTGCTCGCGGAAGACTGTGGTCTCCAGTTCGTCTATTAATTGCTTGCGGCTGGGACGAATCAGTCTTATTTCTTCTATCGCACGATCAGTTACCTCTTCCAGGAATTCCTTGCGGTTCTTGCTGAGCTGATAGACAGGCCAGTCGGGAATACCTTCCAGAATCGGCTCGTAGCCTATGTTCTTGTTCTTCTTTTCGGTTAAAATCTCCATCTATGACGGCAAACGGGGGTCAAAGTTATAAAAGTTGTGCACAATCAGACCGCGTCCATGGAACGGTGCAGATTGTGATCCATCAGCACGAACCCCCGCATGGCCTCGGCCAGGAAGTCTGCACTTACAATTTTCCTAAGATCTTCTTCAGAGCCCACATCATATTCATGAATCTTATACGTCTGTTCCAACAAGCCGTGCTCCAGTTTGATCAGGTACCGGTTGTTCCAGTGAAAGAGGGTGATCTTGCAGTGTGGGTGTGGTATCTCGCCAATGACGCGCATGGATTTTCAATGATTTGCTGAGTCGGATGCGGGTCATTATGATCCTTCACCCGGTCGGGTTAGTAGCAGATTTGAATTGCGGAAGGAATATAGCCCAATAAGGAGTGGAATTGAAACGGATTGTGAGGAAAGGGGAAGTGAATGCTCGACCGGCGAGTTGGCCGTGCTTGATCAAATAAAGTCCAAAAGAGGAAATGACTCTCCAAGAATAGACTTGTCATCGGCCTTGAGCCATTTGTTCAGAATGGTGCAGTAGATCTGCCTGAAATCAATTTGATATACGAGGTCCTCTTCATCGAGATGACTGAGATCGGGTACACCATTCAGAAAGCCGGATTTGCGCAGAGCACCACCCATCAGAAAAAGATTATTGGCAGTTCCATGATCTGTTCCCCCACTGGCATTTTCTGTGGCTCTCCTCCCGAACTCGGAAAAGGTCATGATGAGCGTTCTCCCCAGGTTGCCGCTTTGCTTGAGATCGGAAACCAGCGCCGAGATTGCCTCACCGTATTGCGACAACAGTCTTTCCTGTTGCATGCCCTGCCGCACATGGGTGTCAAAGCCGGACAATGATGCGTAATAGACTTTTGTGCTCATTCCTGATCGGATCAATTCGGCAATGGTCTTCAGTTTTTTTCCGAGTTCTGAATTGGGGAAGGTTGTTGTGGTCGCCGAGACAGAACTCTTCTCATAGATATATTGCGCATTGGATGCCGTCTCTGCCGCCGTCTTGTACAGGTAGGCGATGTGAGGTTCATCTCCTTGCACTTCGGAAAGCCTCTTATAAAATGGCTGCTTCGTTGCCAGGAACAATTTGCCTGGATCGAGCAGGGCAAGACCGTTCAACTCACTGCCTCGCATAGCAAGCCCGAGGGAGTCATCAATTTCGATTGCTGAATGGCTTCCGCATCCTTTGCATTGGGCATCAAGGTAGCGGCCAATCCAACCCGTTGTGACATGCTGATCAGAACCCGAAGCAGACTGCCAGATGTCCATGGACCGGAAGTGGGAGCGATCGGGGTTGGGGTAGCCAACATTATTGATGACGGTGAGATATCCCTGGTCATAGAGTCTTTGGATGGAGCCCCACACCGGATTGAACCCAAGCTCATCACTTACCTTCAGGACCTTTTCACTGCTGATGCCAAGTTGAGGACGGAGTTTGTAGTAGATGTCATTGCGATAGGGGACAACGGTGTTCAATCCATCATTCCCTCCTGAAAGCTGAATGATGACGAGTATCTTGTCAGGGTCGGCATCCACTGGCCCTTCCCATGCTTTCAAAAACTGAGGTATGAGTGAAGTCCCCGCAGTGGCAAGCATGGACCGTTTCAGAAATCCTCTTCTCGTGAGCTGCTCCATAAATCAACACATCTGGTATTCGGGCAAAGACATCATCGCGATAAGTCCGGATTTCACAATTTCTTTGTCGTCCGTCTTCTTATCTGTTACTTGCGCCACCCATTTTCGGTTCTCACGGAGGAGTGGCCTGGACAAAAGAAAATCTTCTATGGCAGCCAAAGTCGCGTCCTTGCTGCTTTTATTAAATCGGTTGGCAATCAAACTCCAGTCGACGTTGCAATGCAGACGCCTGCGTCCAGGGGTATCATTCTGCAGACCGTTCACATCACCTTCATCGCGCACGCGGAAGTCTGTCTCATCACCGCTGAAGAGCAATCTTGGGAGCGTAAGCCTGAAGGCCAGACTCGAACTGTCGATCCACGCTTTTCCCGAAGGCCAGCCGCTTACATTGGGAGGGAAGAACAGCACTTGCCCAAGTGCACGCTGAATAAAAGTCAGGCTGCGATCATCATCAAACTTTCCGCCGGTCTGCATCAGGATTCCTACCAGCAACTCCACCGGTGATTTGATCCTGGTTCCGGTATTTTGCGGGTCGGCAAAAGTTTCTGAGCCCAGTATGTTGCGCACTAACCGGTCGATGCGATAACCTGACCGGTAGAAATCATCAGACCATTCCTTCACCAATGATTCACTTACACCATCATCCGACACGAGAAATGCGGCTAGCTTTCTTGTGATGAAGATGGATGTCTGCGGATCCTCGAGGATCATGTTGATGATGTCATCACCCTGAAAGTTTCCCGTTCTTCCCCGAAAGGTCTTTACCCCCTCATCATGCTGCCTGGGTCGGAATTGGAAATTTCCTTGAAAGTTAAATCCCCAGCCGGTAAAAGCTCTTGCAGCTTCTTTGATGTCATCTTCCGTGTAATGCCCCCTCCCCAGGGTAAACAGTTCCATCACCTCTCTCGCAAAATTCTCGTTGGGATGGTCCTTCCGGTTTTGCTGGTTGTTGAGAAATTGAAGCATAGCCGGGTGCTTCGACACTGTAGTCAACAGGTCACTGAATGATCCCAAAGCCTGCAGTCGGATTTGATTGTTAAGATCCTGCGCAAACCATGGCACCAGCGTGCGGCAGGCAAAATGATTATGCCAGAATAAAGTCATACGCTCACGTAAGTCAGGTTGACGGGCCATCTGATCAATCCAGGCTGCGTTCACCTTCATGATCTCCTGTCGGGACTTTTCGAAAACCTCTTTTGCTCTGTCCTTCATTTCTCTCGGATCAGAATCAAGGTTAGGCTTGTCCACGACTTTAAGCAGGTGGTCATCATTTGACTTCTTCCATAACGCGTTCTCATTCCAGGATTCCATTTGCAAACCCGTACCGAAACCTGCCCTGTATAGTAAGTGCTTTACCTTAGCCTGGGGGATGATCATCCTGCTTCTTCAATTCATTTGCTTTTAGATGACGGTTTATGTGAAAAGTTTAACGACTTACTCGGGTATACCAAATAAATGAGAAGAATAGACGTTTTTTGACGAGGAATGGACAAAATCTTATTTAACACGAATCAAAGAACCATTCGGATTATTGTATTTTTGACTCGTTTGGTAGCGTTATTTTTTGTGCAGAAACGACTCAGGTCACTCATCCTCACCTTGCTCATGACAGTGGGAGGCATTATTGGTGCAAACGCAACGCATCTCAGGGCAGGTGAGATCACGATCCGACGTCAAAGCTGCAGTTCGCTTACATTCGACATCACCATCACAGTTTACACCAATACGGGTTCCCAAATCCGCTTTGGAGATGGTGTGCTGGATTTCGGTGATGGAAGCACTCCCTTAATTACGCCTACCATTGAAAATACACTGCGTCCTGATCTTGGTCCCGATATCGGTACGGTCAGTTACACGGTTTCTCACACCTACGGTGGACCAGGGGCCTATACCATCAGTTACCTGGAACCAAACCGGAATGCGGGTATCCTCAACATGTTTAATTCAGTGGAGACGCGGTTTTATATTGAATCCAAAATCAGCATTGACCCGTTCCTCGGTTGCGATAACAGCCCGCGTTTGCTCGTTCCGCCTATTGATAAGGCCTGTACAAGCGCAGCGTGGTATCACAACCCTGGCGCTTATGACCCGGACGGCGACAGCCTTTCGTACGAGTTGACTATCCCGAAACGGGACAAGGGCATTGAGGTGAATAACTATCGTGATCCCAATGCCAAAGAATTTTATGACAGAATAGGACTTAACTACAGTACGGCCAACGAGGCAGGCAATGGCCCTCCAACATTCACCATCAACCCTGTTACCGGTACGATTATCTGGGATGCCCCAGGGGCGCCAGGAGAGTACAACATCGCCTTTATTATTAAGGAGTGGAGGAAAGTTAGCGGCATCTGGATCAACAACGGTTATGTGATCCGCGACATGCAGATCATTGTTGAGGACTGCAAGAACAACCGGCCTGAACTCAAGGTGCCCCCCGACATTTGTGTTGATGCTGGGGCTAAGGTGACAGCTTCTATTTTTGGTTCAGACCCGGATGGCGACAGTGTGAAGATTGAGGTGTTCTCGCAAATACTTAACAATAACGTCTCGCCACCATTCCAGAGCCCTGCAACTTATACACCTTTCCCAGTCAAATATCAGCCAACGAGCGGTGGAAGACTTGCTGTGCTGAACTTTAACTGGCAAACCATCTGCAATCACGTGAAGGAGCAACCTTACCAGGTAGTATTCAAGATCACGGACAAGTCAAGCAAAGGTCCGCCTTTGGTGCAATTCAAGACGTGGAACATAAAGGTGGTGGGCCCTGCACCCAAGTGGACGGCCGCAACCTTGGTTCCGGCCAAACGATCGGTGAACTTGTCGTGGAATAAATACGCCTGTCAAAATGCCGAGACCATGCAGGTTTGGCGGCGCGTGGATTCATATCCGTACACGCCACCTCAATGTGTCACCGGCATTCCTGACTATCTGGGCTATTCTTTGATTGCAACTGTTCCAATCGCGCAAACCACTTATACAGATAGCAATAATGGTAGGGGATTGTCTGTCGGTGCCAGTTATTGCTACCGACTGGTGGCGACTTATCCATTGCCCAATGGAGGAGAGAGTTATGTTTCGAAGGACACTTGCCTCGCACCCATCAAAGCCGACGCGCCTGTTATTACCAATGTGACTATCGATCAGACAAGCACTACCACGGGTCAAATCACCGTGCGCTGGCGTCCGCCATTTGATGTGGACCAGGTTCAGTTCCCGCCTCCCTATACTTACAGGGTGTACAGGGCAGAAGGATTCTCCGGCAGCCTCAAGCTGGCAGCGGCCAGTACCGCCAGCCTGACGGACACTACCTTTACTGATACCAATCTCAACACCTCGCAAACGGTATACAACTACCGCGTCTATGCGTGGGACAAAAATCACACGAGTTCAGATACTACAGTGTCGTTGGGCAAATCAACAACTGCATCATCTGTCAGGTTGGAAGCCAAACCGGATTTCAAACGCATTCAGCTGGTGTGGGCCGCGAGTGTGCCGTGGACCAACCAAAGCCCGAAATATCCACGCCACCTGATCTATCGCGGACCTAACGGTGCGACGGAGAGCCAGATGGTATTGATCGACAGTGTGAACATCACTAATGGTAGATTCACCTATATTGATTCCGGTCAATGGAACAATACGCCATTGGATAATAACACAGTTTACTGTTACCGGGTAAAGGCGAAAGGCACGTATGGTAATAAGCGGATCAAGGAACCGTTGTACAACTTCTCGGAGATCACCTGCGCACAGCCTAACGACAAAGTACCGCCGTGCAAGCAGACTTTGGCCATCACGGCCACACCATGCGACAAGCTTGTCCTTACCTTGCCCTGCGATCCAAAGACATTCAGTAACACGCTCACCTGGAAGAGGCCGACGGACCCAGCCTGCCGTGCAGACATTCTTACTTATAATGTGTACATGGCTCCGCAGGTGGGTGCTGATTTCCTTATCTACAAGACTGGTATCCGTGATACCTTCTTCATCGATTCCAATATTCCTTCCTTCGCTCGTTGCTACAAAATAACGGCGCTGGACCGCGCCGGCAATGAAAGCGAACTGAGCGACCAATTCTGTTTCGATAATTGTCCCAGCTACGCACTGCCTAACGTATTTACACCGAATGGCAGTGATGAGTGCAATCAGACTTTCCATGCCTACAAGGAAGCTGATACGGAAGCGCCGAAGTGTGGAAGTCAGGATGTCTTAACCATCCGTCAGCTCTGTCCCCGATTTGTGGAATCGGTAGTATTCACGGTCTATAATCGCTGGGGTAAGGATATTTACTCCTATGATTCGGGCGGTGACAGGGACATCTACATCAATTGGGACGGCCGCGACAACAACGGTGCGGATGTTCCTGCGGGCACCTATTACTACATTGCCAAGGTGACGTTCAACGTGGTGGATCCTGCACAGAAGACCAGGGATATCAAAGGCTGGGTGCAGATCGTGAGGTAACAGGATCCCAGCATGCTTGCCTCTTCCGCAAGCGTAACTAACTTTGCCACCCAAAATTTACTTATGAAAGCTTACATCTTCCCGGGACAAGGTGCCCAGTTTACCGGAATGGGAAAGGATCTGCATGACACCAACCCAAAAGCGAAGCAGCTTTTTGAACAGGCCAATGCCATCCTCGGGTTCGATATAACCAATACGATGTTCACTGGCACCGCCGATGAGCTGAAGCAAACCAAAGTGACGCAGCCCGCTATCTTCATTCATTCAGTGATCGCGGCGCTCACCAATGATTCATTTGCTCCTGATATGGTGGCGGGTCACTCCTTGGGAGAGTTTTCTGCTTTGGTGGCAAACCGTGCGCTGAGTTTTGAAGATGGCTTGAAGCTGGTATCGACACGGGCGCTCGCCATGCAGCGAGCCTGTGAGATCAATCCTTCGACAATGGCAGCTATCCTCGGATTGGATGACAAAATAGTTGAAGAGATTTGCGCATCCATCAAGGATGAAGTAGTGGTGGCTGCGAACTACAACTGTCCCGGTCAACTGGTGATCTCCGGATCGATGAAGGGAATAGATATTGCCTGTGAGAAAATGAAAGCTGCGGGAGCCAAGCGTGCGCTGCCCTTACAGGTAGGTGGTGCATTTCACTCACCGCTGATGGAGCCTGCAAGGGAAGAACTTGCGAAGGCGATTGAGACCACCCACTTCAGCCAGCCAATTTGCCCGGTTTATCAGAACGTGAACGCCAAACCTTCCACCGACATCGCGGAGATCAGAAAGAACCTTATTTCACAACTGACTTCTCCTGTCCGTTGGACGCAGTCGGTCCAGAATATGGTGAAAGACGGCGGAAGTCATTTTGTTGAATGCGGTCCCGGCAAGGTGCTGCAGGGATTGGTGAAGAAGATTGCATCGACGGTTGAGGCCGCCAGCATCTAGCAAAGAAATCAGGCGTTACCACTCACCTTAATTACCTCCAGTGCATCTTCGCAACGCTCCAGCAGCTCTGCGATGGAGACTCTTTCAATAGGGTGAATGAGTTCAGGTGCAATCTCAGCCAGCGGTACCAGGCTGAACCGTCTTAACGGTAGGGCAGGGTGGGGAATCATCAGGTCATCGTGTTCGATAACGATTCTGCCGAACAGGAGGATGTCAATATCAAGGGTACGCGCTCCCCATTTTTCTGCCCGTACCCTACCCAGATCTGTTTCCATAGCCTGCAGTTTTCTCATGAGCGCGAAGGGGTCCAGCATTGTGTCCAATGCCAGAACCTGGTTAAGAAAGGAGGGTTGGTCGGTGTTACCCCAGGCTGCTGTCTCGTAAACAGAAGACTTCGAGGCGATAATGCCGAGTTCGGCGATGCGCATCTGTGCCGTGTCAAGGTAGAGTTGCCGGTCACCTTTATTGGAACCCAGAAGGAGGTGCGTACGTACCATGCGTAACAGAATGCGGAATTGCTAGCCGCAAAATTGATACTTTTGACGTCTTATTCGACTGCTATGAACTTTTTGAAGACATTTTTTGCCTCCTGCCTAGGTGCACTTGTGGCCATGGCCCTGCTGCTTTTTCTTGTTATCGGGCTGTTTGCCACCCTGGGAAGTGAGAAACAGGAGGTTATCGGCGATAATTCTGTTCTGCATCTTAAGCTGGAGACTCCCATCAGCGAGCTTGAACTTGAAGACCCGATTGCGGAACTCTTTCCCGGTGCCGCTGAACAAAGTCATGGATTGCTACAGATCAAGGAAGCCATCCGGCATGCCAAAAGTGACTCCAAAATCAAAGGAATATATCTTAATACAAGCCATCTGATGACCGGCATCTCATCCTTGCAGGAGATCAGGGATGCATTGATCGATTTCAGGACCTCCGGCAAATGGGTGGTCTCTTATGCCCACTCGTATACGGAGGGCGCCTACTACCTCGCCACCGCAGCAGACAAGATTTACATGAACCCGGAAGGCGACCTGGAGTTCAACGGGCTTGCCACCGAAGTGATCTTCTTCAAGCGGCTCTTCGACAAACTGGAGATCAAGCCTGAAATCTTCAGGGTGGGCGAATTCAAAAGCGCCGTGGAGCCGTTCATGCGTGAAAACCTCAGTGAGGAGAATAAACTGCAGCTGAATTCCATCCTGAATTCCATTTACTCGGAAATGGTTCATCAGATCTCCGATGCACGGAAAATTCCCTACGAAAATATGATGGAACTTTCGAACAAGATGATAGTGCGGGATGCGGCAGGTGCGCTCAGCAACGGACTGGTGGATTCCTTGTATTATGACGATCAAGTGAAGAACGAATTGAGAGGGCGGCTTGGCATGGAAAAGAAGAAAAGCGTTCCGCTGGTGCGCTATTCGCAGTACAAGCGTTCTTACACTTCAGACATGAGTTCGGCCAATGAAATCGCAGTCATCGTGGCCGACGGAGAGATCATGCCAGGTAATGCCGACCAGGGTGTAGTCGGCTCGCAGACCATCGTGGAGGAAATCCGCAAGGCCCGCAACAACGACAAGGTGAAGGCCATTGTACTGCGCATCAATTCTCCCGGGGGCGTCTTCCAGGCTGCCGATATGATGTGGAGAGAAATCATTTTGGCCACAGAGCAGAAACCCGTGATTGCATCCATGTCGGATTATGCTGCCAGCGGAGGATACTACCTGGCCATGGGATGTGATACCATCGTATCGCGGCCGACCACCATCACCGGTTCGATTGGAGTTTTTTCCGTATTGTTCGATCTCAGCCATTTCATGGGTAACAAGCTCGGCATTACGGCAGAGGAAGTGAAGACCGGAGAGATTGGTGAACTGTATACCGTAACCCGCTCGCTTACGGATCATGAGAAAGACATTTTGCAAAAGCAGACCGACAGGATCTATGAGACCTTTACAAAGAAGGCTGCTGACGGCCGGCACATGAAAGTGGAAGATCTGAAGAAGATAGCATCAGGCAGAGTATGGACAGGAGTCCAGGCAAAGGACAACGGCCTCGCAGATGTGATCGGCGGATTTGACGACGCCGTGAAAATCGCTGCCGTTAAGGCCGGCATAGGAGAGGACTACAAGCTTAAGTTCTACCCGCGTCCCAAGCCCCTTCTTGACAAGCTGATGGGTGGTTGGGAGGATGAGTCCCGCATGAAAGCCATGCAGGAACAATTGGGCGAATACTATCCCTGGTACCAGCAATGGGAGCGTGTTAAGCATTATCAGGGTACTCAGGCCCGGATGGGCATCGAGTTCGAGGTGAGATAGGGAGACTGTTGGCTCTCTGCGAGACTGGTCAGTTAATAGGTTCCCAGCATACTTCCGCCAGTCTCCTGCCAGTCTCCCGCCAGTCTCCACCAAGCGTAGATAAAGCGTAGTCTTTTCCCAGAGCCGGCCCAGGCGTTTCCCTGTCTTGTCCCAGCAATTTCCAGACTCTTCCCAGAATTTTCCAGTCCTTACAAGCAAAACGAGCTGTATTCGAAGATTTTGCAAGGCGTCCCGGTTGATATACTAATTATATTAGTATATAATTGCTATTTTATTTAGTACTATGCTACCGAGATCGATGAATTACTACGAACTGATTCACATTGACATCATGTTCGATGAACTGCACAAACGGTTTGGATTCAACGAAGCGGAATGGCGAAAGGAATTTCAGAGGTTTCTTGCCAAACAGCCGCGTAACACCAGCGAGTTGGATGCCTTTGTGAAATTCGGCAACGCCTTCATCAATCCTGTGCTAAACAATATTCTGCGTCGGGAGAACAACCGAAATACGTTTCAGGCAATGCTGTTCTATATTATCGAGAAGAACAGCATGCCAAAGAAGGAGAAAACCCGACGAGGATGAGCCAGCAGGGCTTAGCATCAGCTGTCAAGTAACGCAAGTTCAGGGTATTCAAATTTCTTACAGATTTCAGGCCTGTCTTTGTCTTCAACCTTCCGATCCGTGATCATCTTGCTGATGGTCCATGCTTCCAGGGTATTATTGGCAGCCGGGGCACAAAAGGCGTTGACATCCTGGGGCTTCAGGGTAGGGTTAAGCCAGTCTTTCTCGTATTCCCTTGGGATGATGACGGGCATCCGTTTTTTACTGTTGTGGATCTTTTCCATCAGCACATTGGCGCGGGTGGTCAGTACGGTATAGGTACAACGAACCTCGCCGGTTGTCATGTCGGTCCAGGAGGACCACAGTCCTCCTAAGGAAAATATAGGCTCGTTCCGTACGGTGACGAAGTAGGGATACTTCACTTTTCCGCCATTGAACCATCTCCATTCATAAAACCCGGTACAGGGAATGATGCATCTTCTGCCTTCACGTGCTGCGTCCCTGAATGCCGGCTTGTCCCACATCTCTTCACTGATGCAGTTAAGTGTTTTAAGCCGCACCTGAATTGCTTCCGGCACTGATTTTATCCACCATGGGATAAATCCCCAGCTCATCATCTGAAATTCTCCCGGCTGTTCTACCGTCAGAAGCGGGGAGGGTTTGAAGTCGAAGCCATTTTCATACCACGTTGGCTGATAGCCAATATCGCGCATAACCGCCTGATAGCGCTCTGACAGTTCGGCCATGGCAGCCTTGTCCTGCTTGTGGTAACACATTAAGCGAAGATAGGCAAGTCAGCCTCTTGATCGGAAGATTACTTTTTCGGCGGAGCGATGTTGGAGCCTTTCTTCATCACATATATAGAGTAGCAGGTCATCAGAAAGAAGCCCGCGAATGCGATGGCCGAGGCTACCAACTGCCATGTTTTATGCGGGTTGGTCCATACCTCCACAAGACTGATGAAGGTGACGAGCACTGCTAAAAACAGCGGGTAATTCTTTTTCAGGATCATGAGGTTGGTGGATGTCATAGAAATGGCTTGATGATTTGAACATGAAATTAACACTTCTCCTGCATCTCCAAGGTTTGGCGTTGTAATGTTTTCCTGACTGATTTTATATAAAGAGAAAGCCGCCAGGTAGCCGACGGCTTTCTCTGTGATTTTCAGCGCCTTCGCAGGATCAAGTCACCAATGGTCATGGAGACAAAACCAAGCAGCGCGATTCCTAGCATGACCAGTTGCCATGTTTTGTGGGGTGTGGTCCACGTCCAAACCAAAATGGCAAAGACGATGATGGTGGCGGTAAGAAGCCTGTAGGTGGATTTCATAAGTCCTCATTTATTAGTCGCACGCTCTGGCTCCCCCGGCAAAGCCACCAAAGATGGCACCAACTACAGCGCCGGCCGTGCCGCATGCCACAGTGCCAACCACCGGCAGCACTACAGTGCAGCCTACTCCGCCAATATTGGCTCCCGATAGTGCCCCCATGCCCGCACTGCCTATTATACCGGCCGCGCATTTGCCCCAGCATCCCCACCAGCCGTCACAGGCAGCAACTCTCGGAGTCTCTTGCGCATACAAGGCGAGTTGACCCATGTAGCTGACCAGGCTTTGCTGAAGGCCAATTTGTGTGAGTAGACTGACCTTGCTTTCATAAGGCAGGTCAGATGAAAGTACCTGGCTGTTCAAACCACTGATGTTGTCCAGGTATTGCGATTCTGAGTAGGAGGTTTCCGCATAGGCTACCATGTCCTGCATGATCTGCAGTTCAAGTCCATCATAACTGAAGCGACGGCCGGCTGTGAATTGCTTTGGCGTAACCGAAGAAGTCAGGTTTATACCATATTGCTTTTCAAATTCAGGAATACTGGCGACCACAACCTGTGTGACCTGCTCTTTGGAGAGCGATGGTTGCTTCATCAATTGCTTCTGGTTAAAATCAATGAACCTGATGAAGTTGTCGATGGCTGCCTTATCAGCCTGTGGAACCTGCTGAACTGGCGTCATTCTTTCCTGTTCCTGACAGGCGGTGACCATGAAGATGGCCAGTACAGTAACAATAGTAAGTCGTTTCATAAAATTTAGATTAAGTGACCAGATGCCCTCTGGCTGGGATGTCAGAATTCTGTCTGAGAGCAGTTGGATCGGCCGAACCATACGGCGAAAGTGATTTCCTTTTGGAGCGACTGCAACAGGGTGAGGATGTTAGTCAGGAAATCGAGACACCCGGGTTCAAGGTTTACGTGTTTTTATAAATTGTCAGGAAAACCGTACGTCCTAACCAGGTTCAATGAAGCCGCCCGAGTCTACATTTCGCAAAAACACACAAACTATGAGCAAAGTGAATATTCTTATGGTGGAGGATGAGGTGCTGATAAGGCAAGGTCTTCGTGCGCTGCTTTCGAAGGAAGATTTTGTGCGCGACATTCTTGAGGCGGGAAGCGCCAAAGAGGCCATGGATGTACTGGGAGCAAGGACCATTGATATCGTCTTGTTGGATATCAAGCTGCCGGGAAAGAAGGGATACGAGCTGCTGCCGGAACTGCTCCGGCATTACCAGTCACCCAAGGTCATTGCCGTTACTGGTCTGGAAGGTGTGGAATTGATCATCAACCTGTTGAAACTTGGTGTCAATAGTGTAGTGTTCAAGCTGGACGGTTACAATGAGATTATTAAGGCCATTCGCGGGGTTATCGAGACCGGCTATTACTTCCAGGATAAAATCACGAAGATCATCCAGACCAATGCGCACCGGTGGGATCATGTGCCGCCCGTGACGCTTAATTTTCAGGAACAGGAGGTCCTTCAGATTATTGCTAGGGGCGTGACAACGAAGGAAATGGCGGCACAGCTTAAAATGACCGAAGCCACCACGGAAACCTACAGGACGAGGCTCATAAAGAAGCTTGGGGTTTCTAATTCCGCGGCATTACTTGCCTATGCATTCAGAAACGGCATCCTATAGGATTTCAACTATGTATAGGCATTTCCACCCTGACCAACAGTCCGCGCTCACCCTGCAGATATTCGATCGAGGCTCCTATGATCCGGCTTCGCATGCGAAGGGTATTCTGCTTCCTGTTGAGTGCGCTGATGGCATCGGTGATTTTGGAGAAGCCTGTGCCGTCGTCTTCCACCTCCACCATAATGCTGCTGACGCGATGTTGAACAGATACCCATACATGCCAGGCTGCAGAGTGTCGAATGGCGTTATGGATGAGTTCCTGGACAATCCTGTAGAGATGGAGGTCTGCAGGGGGCTGGAGGATGCAGTCCGGACCGACAGAATTGAAATGGATGGTCCCCGCGCCGGGTCTTTCGAGGTTCTGGCAGAGGAGATGAATGCCTTTTTGAAACGAGTCATTTTCAAACTTCATTGGCAGCAGTTGGCGGGAGATTTTCCTTACCGATTCCACTACCTGCTGGAAATCGGCTTGCATGGCAGCGATCACGGATGCCACTTCGGCCGGGTCGGCATGGCTGCGCTCGAGGCGGTCCAGATACAACCTGAGGATTGTGAGTCGTTGGATGAGATCGTCGTGAATTTCGGCGCCCATCTGGGAAATGACTTCCTCACAGAATTCCATGGCCGTACTCGAAACGGCAGTATCAAAGTCCTTCTGGGATCTGAATAAGTTAAGCATAGGCATATGAATAGAGGATTTCAATATAGAGCAACTTTACAACCGGGAAAACACTAATAAGCAATTGATCATGAAAACCGTCATCGTAATCATGATCCTCGTGGTGTGGACGGCAGGGGAGGGACGAGCGCAGGATCAAAGGAAAATTGATTCACTTAAGAGCAGGCTGACCGGCACGACCGATCAAAAGAGCTATCCCTTGCTTTGGGGCCTTGCTTATGAGTTGTATGATGTTAATAATCCCGAGGCGGTCTTCTACGCCCGGCGCGCACATGAAGTTGCGCTGCAAATGGGAGACTCTTTACAGATCGTTAAGTCAGGAAGGATACT